>BACX01000581.1 GCA_000333335.1 Sphingomonas-like bacterium B12
ATGCCTGGGTGAGGCGGCGATGTCGTCCGGCTTGCGGCTGGTGATGAGCTTGCCGTCGACCTGTACCTCCTTGTCGACCACCTCGGCGCCGGCGTTGCGCAGATCGGTGCGGATCGAGGGCCAGCTGGTGACGGTGCGGCCCTCGATAACATCCGCCTCCGCGAGCAGCCACGGCCCATGGCAGATCGCCGCGACCGGCTTATCGGCCGCGAAGAAAGCGCGGACGATCGCCAAGGCGTCCTCCTCCATCCGCATCTTGTCCGGGTTGCCGACGCCGCCGGGGATGAGGAGCGCGTCATAATCTTCGGCATTCACCGCGCCGAGCTTGAGATCGGGCGTGATCGTCTCGCCATCCTCACTGTCGTGAACCTTGCCCTGAATGGGGTCGGTGCCGATCGAAGCGAGCGTCACCTGCGCGCCCGCATCGAGCAGGCTGGCGCGCGGCTTGAACAACTCGCTGTTCTCGAACCCGTCGGTCGCGATGATGAGAACCTTCGATTTGTCGATCATGGGCATGAGCGTTTCCTCAGTGAATACCCTGCAGAACGGGTAGCTTGGGTTTCTCGTTCCGCTTTGCGGAGACGCGTTGGCGAAGCGCGATCGGGTCGGCTCGGGGAACGAAGCCGAGGAGCCTTCGTCTCGGAGCTATGATCCTGATCCCCATCCTCGGCGACCAGTGCAGCCACGATCTCGCCTCGCTCCGCGATGTCGCGAAGGAGGAGGCGGTGGTGTTGATGATGGAGGTCGCGGAGGAGACGACCTACGTCAGGCATCACAAGGCGAAGATCGCATTGATCCTGTCGGCGATGCGGCATTTCGCCGCCGAGCTCGAGAAAGACGGCTGGACGGTCGATTACGTGACGCTCGACCAGCGCGGGAATAGCGGCAGCTTCGACGGCGAGGTCGAGCGGGCGGTCCGGCGCCACGCTGTCGAGCGCATCCGTATCGTCGAGGCCGGCGAATGGCGGGTGCAGAAGACGATCGAGCGCTGGCGGCGTCGGTTTGGGTTGCCGGTGGAGATCATCGAGGACGATCGCTTCTTCTGCCCGATTCTCGATTTTCAGACCTGGGCGCAGGGCCGGCGCGAACTCGTCATGGAGCATTTCTATCGCGAGATGCGCCGCCGGACCGGCCTGCTGATGGATGGAGACGAGCCCGAGGGGGGCGTATGGAACCTCGACAAGCAGAATCGAAAGCCGCCTCGCAAAGGCGCGGTCTATCCCCATCCGATGCGCTTCACACCGGATGCGGTGACGCGCGAGGTGCTCGATCTCGTCGAGGACCACTTCGCCGATCATTTCGGATCGATCGAGGAATTCCACCTGCCGATCACCGCCGGGGAAGCGAAGCGGGCGCTCGGCCATTTCGTGCGCACCGCGCTGCCCGATTTCGGTACCTGGCAGGACGCGATGGTGGAGGGCGAGCGCTTCCTCTTCCATTCCTGGCTGTCACCGGCGCTCAATTGCGGCCTGCTGACCGCCGCCGAAGTTTGCGAAGCCGTCGCCGAAGCCTATGCGGCAGGTGACGTGCCGCTCAATTCGGCCGAGGGCTTCATCCGCCAGATCCTCGGCTGGCGCGAATATATGCGCGGCATCTACTGGCTCGAAATGCCGGAGCTGGGCCGGGCTAATGCGCTCCACCACGATCGGCCGCTCCCCGAATTCTACTGGACCGGCGAGACCGATATGCTGTGCCTCCGCCAGGCGATCAGTTCCACCCGTGATCTCGCTTATGCCCATCATATCGAACGGCTGATGGTACTCGGCAATTTCGCCCTGCTGGCCGGTGTCGACCCGGAGGCGATCTCCGACTGGTTTCTCGTCGTCTATGCCGATGCCTATGAATGGGTGGAACTACCCAACGTCGTCGGCATGTCGCAATTCGCCGATGGCGGCCGACTGGGATCGAAGCCCTATGTGTCGAGCGGTGCCTATATCGACCGGATGTCGGACTATTGCCGGCACTGCCGCTACGACGTGAAGCAAAAGACCGGCGAGGATGCCTGCCCATTCAACGCGCTCTACTGGGATTTCCTCGCGCGGCACGAGCGTCTGCTGCGCGGCAATCACCGCATGAGCCCGATCTACCGCAATTGGGATCGCATGGCCGACGAGCAGAAGCGCGCCTACCGTACTTCGGCCCGCGCCTTTCTCGGCACGCTCGAACCGGCCGCGAAGGGCTGGGCGAAAGCCTGAGGCATCGAGCCGAAACCATCCGGCGGCCCGCTGGTTGGTCCGGCTTCAGCCGGAGTGAACCATGCCCGATCGTCCCCGCATCCTTTGCCTCATGTCCTCGTCGATTGACGGGGGGCTCCATGCCAGCCGCTATACGTCCAGCCCCGACGGCACGCCCAAGGAGTGGAGCGCGATCTACGAGGCGCTGCATGAAGAGCTCGGCGGAAATGCGTGGCTCGTCGGCCGGACAACCATGGCAGAGATGGCGAAGGGCGAACCCCATCCGCCCGCTGAGGTGGGCGACGTGGATCCCCGACAGCACTTCGCCCGGCGCGATGCCGCTCGCTATGCGATCGCCGTCGATACGAAGGGGCAACTCCACTTTCGCGGCTCCGATGTCGGCGGCGATCACGCCGTCGTCCTGCTCGGCAACCGGGTGACCGACGAGCATCTCGCCGAGCTTGCCGGCGATGGCGTCTCCTATCTCGTCTCGCAGGGCGAGCAGGTCGATCTGAAGGCGTCGCTCGAAACCCTGCGCGCCGAGCTCGGCATCGAGACCTTGCTGCTCGAAGGCGGCGCCGCGATCAATGGCGGCTTCCTTGCGGAAGGCCTCGTCGATGAATTGCATGTCGTCATCATGCCCGCGCTCGACGCGCGGAAGGACATGGAAGCGATCGTTTCCCATGGCGCGGAGGGGCTGAAAGGGCGCGCCCGTCTATCGCTCGCAGATTGTCGCCGGCTCGATCATGGAGCGGTCCACCTCAAGTACGACGTCAGCGCCGCCTGAAGGGACAGACGACCATGTCGGACTATGATTTCTTCTACTGGTCGGTGCCGTTCCGCGGTCAGTTCGTGCGCGCCATTCTGTCTTACGTCGGCAAAAGCTGGACCGAGATGGGCGATGCGGCCATCCTGGACCTGATGGAAGGCACGGTCGCCGACATGCCGGTGCCTTTCATGGGACCGCCGATCCTGATCGACAGGAAAGCGGACTTCGCCATCGCGCAGATGCCCGCCATCATCCTGTATCTGGCCGAGACGCTGGACCTCCTGCCCGCAACGGCGCCCCTGCGCGCCTTGTCGATGAAGATCGTCAACGATGCCAACGACGTCATCGACGAGATCACGCTGGATGGCGGCCGCGAAATGTGGACGCGCGAGCGGTGGGACGATTTTGTCCCGCGCCTGACGAAATGGATGTCATTCTGGGAAGAGACCGGTCGCCGTCTCGGACTGGAGGCGGATGCCGGCTTCCTGCTGGGCGGCGACGCTCCTGGCATTGCCGACATCGTGACGGCCACTCTCTGGTCGACCATGGTCGACCGTTTCGTCGTCATCGAAGCGATCCTAGAGGAGACCGCCCCCATGACGCTCGCTCTCACGCGACGGATCGCGGAATTGCCGCCAATGGCCAAGCTCGCCACAACAGCCCGTGAAAAATACGGCGACGCCTATTGCGGAGGCCAGATCGAAGCCTCCCTGCGCAAAGTGCTCAAAGCCTGAGCAGGTGCGTTCCGACCTGCGATGATCAGGCCGTAGCCGGAGCCTGCTCTTCGCGGAGCTTCGCTGAAATCCAGCGGAGCTGCCGTTCGAATTCCTCGGCCGGCTGGCCGCCGGAGATGAGATAGCGATCGCCGACGATGATGGCGGGGACGCTGTTGATCCCGCGCTCGCGCCACAGTGTCTCTTCCGCGCGAACCTGCTCGGCGTAGCTACCGGACAAGAGCACTTCGTGCGCTTCGCTGGCATCCAACCCGGCCGCCACGGCGGCGGCGGCGAGAGCATCGGGATCGCCGGGATCCTTCTGGTCCGTGAAATACAGCGCGAACAGCGCGTGCTTCATCTCGATCTGGCGCCCCTTGTCGCCCGCCCAGGCGATCAGGCGATGCGCATCGAAAGTGTTGTAGGCGCGGCTCGCGTCCGACGCGTTCATGGCAAAGCCAATTTCCGCCGCGCGATCCCGGATGCGCGCCCGGTTCTCACGAACCTGATTGGGGGACATTCCGTATTTCCGGGCGATGTGCTCGAGGCCGTTCTCGCCATTGGCCGGCATGTCCGGATTGAGCTCGAAGGGATGGAAGCTGATCTCGGCATCGATCTCGCCGGCGAGATTGCCCAAAGCCTGCTGCAGACCGCCCAAGCCGATCACGCACCAGGGGCAGGCGATATCGGACACGAAATCGATCTTCAGCGTCTGGAGCATCGTGCGAGCCTTCATGGTCAGCCTGGGTTGCGCTCCAAGGTCGGATTTGCGCCTCGCTTGTGCAAGGTGGAGCGAGCCCGAGCGTCGACTCAGCGCTTGAGGCTCCAGTTGCCTTGTTCGTTGCCTGCACGGCACGGTTGCCGGACGCGTCTCTTCAGGGTCGCGTGCTG
>BACX01000580.1 GCA_000333335.1 Sphingomonas-like bacterium B12
GGCACGGCGCTCTTCTACATCACCGTTATGCGCCCCGAACCCGCCCGGATCCGCATCCCTTCCCGCAGCCCGTGCTCGAGACCATCGACAGCGCGCCCGACGACCGGAATCCGGTGGCGCCGACCCAGCCGCCCGCCGGGATCGACCGGGCCATGGCGGAGGTGGCGTCGGACGGCAATGCGGTGTGGAACCAGTGATGCGGTTCCTGTTCCTCCTGCTGGCGCTGTGGGCATCGCCGGTTAGTGCCGCGCTCACCCCGGCCGAGCTCGCGGGCGTTGGGGCGACGCCGCCTGCGGGCGCCAGCCTTCCGGCCGGGCTCGCCTTCGTCGGTCAGGCAGGACGTCCCTATCGGCTCGCTGACGGGCCGGTACCGACGGTGCTGCTGTTCGCCGACTATAGCTGCCGCCATATCTGCGGTCCGGGCATCACGCTGACGGCCGGCGCGCTCCACGATGCCGGCCTGACGCCGGGGCGCGACTATCGGATGATCGTGATCGGCCTCGATCAGGATGGCCCGGCGCTCGCGGCGCGGCTGGCGACCGATCGCTTGCGGGGCCTTGGCGCGGAGCGGTCGGCCATGGCCCTCCTCACCGGGTCGCCGCCGACCATCCGGCAGGCAAAAGCGGCGCTCGGCTATCATGCCGTCTACGACGCCCAGGCCGATCAGTTCGCCCATGACGCGGCTATCTACGTGTTCGGTCCGGCGGGCCGGTTGTCCGCCTTGCTGCCGGAAACCGCCTCGACCGCGCCACAGCTCGCGGCCGCGATCGCAGGCGCTCGGCGGGGAGCCGTTTATGCGCCGCCGGCTCCGAAACCGGACGACAGTCTCGCCGGGCGGATCAGTGCGATCTGCTACGGGCTGGCGAGCGCGCATGGCGTCTATGCCGCGCCGATCGTCCTCGGCCTGCGGATCGGCGGGGTGCTGATCTGCGTCGCGCTCGCGCTCTTCCTGATCGGTCATCGGAGGGCACGTGATGCTGCCTGAGGCTTCGACCCTCGCGCCCTCCGTGGACCGCATCTTTTGGGGCCTCGTCGGCCTCAGCGTGCTGATCATGGGCATCGTCGGCGGGCTCGTCTTCGCCTTCGCGATCAAGTACCGGCGCGGCACCGACGCCTATCGCGGCCCGCTGCCGGAATGGATGAGCCGCGAGGTCGAGATCGGCTGGACGGTCTCCACCCTCTTCGTCGCACTGTTCGTCTTCTGGTGGGCGGCGGCGGCGCAACTGCCGCACTTCCTGCTGCCCAAGGATGCGCTCGAGATCCACGTCGTCGCCAAGCAATGGATGTGGAAGGTGCAGCATCCCGAAGGCGTGCGCGAGATCGACGCGCTGCACGTGCCGGTGGGTGTGCCGGTGAAGCTCGAGATGACGAGCCAGGACGTCATCCACAGCTTCGGCGTGCCCGCTTTCCGCATCAAGCAGGACGTGCTGCCGGGCCGGTACACCACAACCTGGTTCGAGGCGAAGGAAGTGGGTGACTATCACCTGTTCTGCACCGAATATTGCGGCACCGATCATGCCCGGATGACCGGCACGATCACCGTGATGCAGCCGGAAGCCTATGCGCGCTGGCTTTCGGCTCAGCCGCATGGCGAGGATCTGGCCGGAGAGGGCGGGCAACTCTACACCGCGCTCGGCTGCTCCGCCTGCCATGGCGCGAATGCGCGGGTGCCGGCGCCGTCGCTTGCGGGGCTTTATGGATCGCAGGTCGTGCTGACGGATGGCAGCCGCGTCACCGCCGACGAGGAATATCTGCGCGAAAGCATCGAGCGACCCGAGGCGAAGGTGGTGGCGGGCTACCCATCGACCATGCCCGCCTACCAAGGCGTGGCCAGCGAGGAGCAGGTGGTGGCGCTCGTCGCCTACATCAAATCGCTCGACGACAGGCGGAGCGCGGCGCGATGAAAGCAGACGATACCGGCCTGCTCGCCCGCGAGCCCGGCGAGACCAGCTATCTCACCGCAGGCACGACCCTGCGTTCCTGGCTGCTGTCGACCGACCACAAGCGGATCGCCATTCTCTATGCCGCCTCGATCACGGTCTTCTTCTTCATCGGCGGGGCGGCTGCGACGATGATCCGGCTGGAACTGTTCACGCCCGCCGGCGACCTGACGACCGCCGACGAATATAACCGCCTGTTCACGCTGCACGGCGTGATCATGGTCTGGTTCTTCCTGATCCCCTCGATCCCGGGGACGCTGGGCAATTTCCTGCTGCCGCTGATGGTGGGCGCCAAGGATGTCGCCTTCCCGCGCCTCAACCTGATGAGCTGGTATCTCTACGTGACCGCCGGGCTGTTCACGCTGGCGGCGTTGCTGCTGGGTGGGGTGGATACCGGCTGGACCTTCTACACGCCGCTCTCCACCCTTTATTCCAACAGCTACGTGCTGCTGGCGGCGTTCGGCATATTCGTGGTCGGCTTCTCGTCGATTGCGACCGGCATCAACTTCATCGCGACGATCCATCTGTTGCGCACCAAGGGCATGACCTGGATGCGGCTGCCGCTCTTCGCCTGGGCGATGTACGCGACCAGCCTGGTCATGGTGCTGGCGACTCCCGTGCTGGCGATGGCTATGCTGCTGATCTGCGGCGAGCGTCTGCTCGGGTTGCCCATCTTCGATCCGCGGATGGGCGGCGACCCGGTGCTCTTCCAGCACATCTTCTGGTTCTACAGCCACCCGGCTGTCTACATCATGATCCTGCCGGCGATGGGCGTGGTCAGCGAGATCATCGCCTGCGAGGCGCGGCGGCGGGTCTTCGGCTACCAGTTCATGGTCTATGCCATGCTGGTGATCGCGGTGATCGGCTTCCTCGTCTGGGGGCATCACATGTTCGTGGCGGGGCAATCGCCCTTCGCCAGCATGATCTTCAGCTTTCTCTCCTTCGTCATCGCGGTGCCGAGCGCGATCAAGGTCTTCAACTGGACGGGTACGCTCTATCGCGGGCGCATCCGCTTCTCGGCGCCGATGCTTTACGCGCTGGGCTTCGTCGGGCTGTTCACGCTGGGCGGGCTGACCGGCCTGTTCCTGGCCTCGATCCCGGTCGACGTACATCTCTCGGACACCTATTTCGTGGTGGCGCACTTCCACTACATCATGGTGGGCGGCGCGGTGTCGGCCTTCTTCGGCGGGCTGCACTTCTGGTGGCCGAAGATCACCGGGCGGCTCTACAACGAGAATTTCGCGCGGTCGGCAGCCTTGTGGCTGTTCTTCGGGTTCAACTTCACCTTCTTCCCGCAGTTCATCCTCGGTTATCTCGGCATGCCGCGGCGCTACCACGAATATCCGCCCGAATTTCAGGTATGGAACGTGATGTCGTCGACCGGCGCGGTGGTGCTGGCGGTAGGCTATCTGATGCCGCTCTTCTACCTCGGCTACTCGCTCCTTCACGGCGAGCGCGCCGGCGACAATCCGCGCGACGCTACCGGGCTCGAATGGACCACTTCCTCGCCGCCGCCCCAGCGCAATTTTCACGAACCGCCGGTCGTGCGGACCGAGCCCTACGCCTATCACGATTGGGACGAGGCACCGGGCGACGTCGACGAGACGCCACAGACGGATCCCGCATGAGCAGCGCGCCGATCCTGGTCGAGCCGTTCGAGGAGCCCGAGCGGCAGCGCGAGGCGATGGTCTTCGGCATCTGGCTGTTCCTGGCGACCGAGATCCTGTTCTTCGGCGGCTTCTTCTTCCTCTATGCGGTTGCGCGAATGCAGGATCCCGTCGGCTTCGCGAAGGGCGCCGCCCGGGCCAACCTGCTGCTCGGCACCGTCAACACGTTGCTGCTGATGACGAGCAGCGCCACGCTCACCGTCGCCGAACGGGCCGCGCAGGCGGGCTGGGTGAGGGGCGCGCGCGGCGCGATCCTCGCCACGCTCGCGCTCGGCATCGCCTTCCTCGCGGTCAAGGGCTTCGAATATCGCGAGGATCTGTCGGAGCACCTCTTCCCGACGTCGCCCGCCTTTCCTTTCTCCGGGGTGGTCGGCGCGACGCGCTTCTGGTCCTTCTACTGGTTCGTGACGATCGTGCATGCGATCCACCTGACGATCGGCCTCGGCTGCGTGGTGAGGCTGCTGCGGCTCGATCTGCCACGGCGGTGGATGGTGGCCGAGGTGACGACGCTCTACTGGCATTTCGTCGACATCATCTGGTTGCTGCTGTGGCCGCTATTGTATCTGGTGGGGCGCTGATGGCGGGCGCATCGGAACGCAGGACCATCCTGCTGGGCGCGCTTGGGATCTGGGCGGCCCTGTTCCTGCTGGGCGCCTCCAGCCTCGCCTATGCGCTGATCCCGGGCCTGCCGCTGAAGCTGCCGGCCGCGCTCGTCGTGGTCGTGCTGCAGGCCGCGCTCGTCCTTGGCGGCTTCATGCGGCTGGGCAAAGCGAGCGCGCTGGTCCGCACCACGGCCCTGATCGGGATCGTCTGGCTGAGCTTCCTGTTCCTGATGTCCTTCGCCGACCTCTGGACGCGCTAAGGCACCGATCGGGTCACGGGGCGTTCATCCGGCATGGACAGCGAACCCAAACCGCCTGCCAGGGGCAGCAAGCTCTTCCTGATCGTCGGCGGACTGATCCTCGTGATTGTCGTGATCATCTTCTGGGGCAGCATCCTGAGCTATTTCACGCAGACGCGCTGAATTCGCCTGCTCTACTAAATCGAGGGCCGATCATGCGTTTCCTGCGGTATCTCGTCGTCCTGTGCGCAGTGCTATTCGCCATACCGGCTGCCTCTCAGCAACAGCCGGGCGCCCCGCTGGTGATCGCGACGCACGAGGCGCCGCCCTTCGCGATGAAGCGGCCGGACGGGCAATGGCAGGGGCTTGCGATCGATCTCTGGCGCGGGATCGCGCACGACCAGAATCTGAGTTTCCGTTTTCAGGAGACCTCGCTCCAGGCCATGGTCGATGGCGTAGCGCAGGGCCGCTATGCCGCCAGCGTCGGCGCGCTGACGGTGACGCCAGGGCGCGAGCTCAAGATCGATTTCACCCATCCTTATTACACGACCGGCTTCGGCATCGCGGTCGGCAAGTCGCCGCCCGCCTGGCTGGTGCTGCTGCGCAACTTCTTCACCTGGGGTTTCCTGCAGGCGGTGCTGGCGCTCGCGGGCGTGCTGCTGGTGATCGGCTTTCTCTTCTGGTTGGCCGAGCGTCGCGCCAACGACGAGCAGTTCGGCGGATCCACCGCAAAGGGGATCGGCGCGGGCTTCTGGTTCTCGGCCGTGACCATGACGACGGTCGGCTATGGCGACAAGGCGCCGCGCACGCTCGCAGGCCGGATCATCGCGACCGTCTGGATGTTCGCCGCGATCATCATCATCTCGACGTTCACGGGCATGATTGCTTCGTCGCTCACCGAAAGCCGGCTGAGCGGCCAGATCAGGAATGCCGACGATCTCGCCAGCGCCAAGGTCGGCTCGATCGCCGGATCGGCGGCGGAAGACTGGCTCAACCGGACCGACGTGGGCTTCCAGCGTTATCCGACCATCCAGGCCGGGTTGGACGCGGTCGCCTCGGGCCAGATCGACGCCTTCGTCTACGACCGGCCGCTGCTGCGCTATGTGATCAAGCAGCAATATAGCCGGCAGCTGCGGCTGGTCCCGGGGAATTTCGGGCGGCAGGACTACGCCTTCGGGTTGCCGCAGGGATCGAAGTTGCGCGAGGGGATCAACGAGTCCCTGCTGCGCCGGATCGACGGCCAGCCCTGGAACGCGCTGGTGAAGCAGACGCTCGGCGCGGACGAGTGAGCCATGTCCTGCATGGGTTAGGGCAGGGGCTGCTGATCGCCGCAGGCATGGCATGGAAGACCGGCTCGAGCCTCGTGCTGGGCTTCGCCGTATCGGCCCTATTGCAGGTTCTTGTGCCTGCGGATCGGTTGAAGGACTGGCTCGGAGAGGACAGCCCGAGGGCGATCGCCATCGCCGGGGCGGCGGGGGCTGCCAGTTCAAGTTGCTCCTACGCCTCTGCCTCGATCATGCGCACACTGCTCAGGAAGGGCGCGGCGCTCGGGCCCGGCCTCGCATTTCTGGTCGCGTCGACCAATCTGGTGCTCGAGCTCGGCATCATCCTCTGGGTGCTGATGGGCTGGCGCTTCATGGTCGCCGAATGGATCGGGGGCGTGATCTTGATCCTGCTGCTCGCCCTCGTCGCGCGCTTCGCCATTCCCAAGTGGCTGATCGAGGAAGCCCGCGCGCATCGGGAAGCCGGCCATGACCACGATCATGGCGGGATGACGCTGAACGGGCGGTCATGGCGCGACCGCCTGCGCGATCCCCGCGCGACGGGCGCCATCGCCGGCGCGTTCATGATGGAATGGCGGATGCTGTGGAAGGATTTGCTCGCGGGCTTCCTGATCGGCGGGATGCTGGCCGCCTTCGTGCCGGACCATGTCTGGCAGGGCCTTTTCCTAGCCGGTGCGCCGGACTGGCTGCGCATCCCTGCCGATGTTCTGATCGGACCGGTAGTGGCGATGCTGACCTTCGTTTGCTCGATCGGCAATGTGCCGCTCGCCGCCATGCTGTGGAGCGGTGGCGCGAGCTTCGGCGGGGTGGTTGCCTTTCTCTACGCGGATCTGATCGTCCTGCCGCTGCTCGATACTTATCGCCGCTATTTCGGCTGGCGGATGGCGGCGGCGATGGGCGGGAGCCTCTTCGCGTCGATGGCGACGGCGGCGTTGATCGTGAGCCTCCTTTTCGAGGCAGGAGGATGGACTCCGCCGCGGGTGACGGGCTTGCGAGCGGTCATGACGGACTTCTCGATCGATTACACCTTCTGGTTGAATATCGTGGCGGCGACGGCGGCGAGCTGTCTCCTTTTCTTGGGTCGTCGCTGCAACGCCCCGCGCGGCCATGACCATTGAAACTCATCGACCATCTTCGGAATGCGCTGGCAAAGCGCGGCCGTGGAGAATCGTATGAATTGTCCGGATCGGCCCGTTCGGGCGCTGATACAGCCAGGTTGACCATTTCTCCGCTCTTCATCCTCGCCGGGACGGTCCATCTCGCACGACCGGATGTCTTCGCCTCGATAATGCCGGAAGCAGTGCCCCATCCTCATGCGGTGATCATTGGCACGGGCATCGCTGAGGTGGTCGGTGCCGCCGGCTTGTTCGTGCCCAGGGTTCGGGCACTAGCTGGTGTGATGCTCGCGCTCTACGCGATCTGCGTCTACCCCGCGAATATCGCCCATGCCGTCCATGATCTGTCGACCGGCACCGGTCTTGGTTGGGCCTATCATTATCCCAGACTGTTCGTGCAGCCATTGATCTGCTGGTGGGCGCTCGCAGCCGGCGGCCTCGCGCATCGCAGCGGCTCGGCTGGCGATTGACCAACAGCGCGACGGCAGTGAACCGGCAACCTTTCATGGAAGCGCGGCGACGGATCTTGGCGAAACGGCTGGATGCGCTTCGTCATGCGGACGAGCGGCACTTCGCAGGCGAAAGGGCGTTTTGCTGGGTGGCAAGGCGCGGAGAAGGCTTTGAGCACGATTTGCACCGGGACGGAGCAGAGCATCCGGCGGACGCTCGAACGTATCGCTCGTCGGTTCTCCGCGTCATCCGCGACCGTCGATTACAGCTTCATCTTTCATCGCCTCGACGCACCGATGAATGCTCGAAACTGGACAGCGGCGGCGACGGCCAGCGTGCCTTGGAAAGCGGATCGGATCGCCGAATATCAGGCCGCGCTGGATGCCATCTGCGGACGCATCCGGCTCATGGACTGAGCTGCCAAGGGGTAATCGATCGCCCCCAGGGGCAATCTTTCGTCAGTCCGTCTTGGACGTAAATGCGCATGCATTGCGCAGCGTGCCGGCAATGGCACGGAGTGAGCCTGAACGCATCGCCCATCGTGGAACGAAAGCTGCGGCGGCTTCGTCTCGGAAGCATGATCCTGATCCCCATCCTCGGCGACCAGTGTAACCATGATCTCGCCTCGCTCCGTGATGTCGCGAAGGAGGATGCGGTGGTGCTGATGATGGAGGTCGCCGAGGAGACGACCTACGTCAGACATCACAAGGCGAAGATCGCGCTGATCCTGTCGGCGATGCGGCACTTCGCCGCCGAACTCGAAAGGGATGGCTGGACGGTCGATTACGTCACGCTTGGCCAGCGCGGCAACAGCGGCAGCTTCGACGGCGAGGTCGAGCGGGCCATCCGCCGGCACAAGCCCGAGCGGATCCGCGTCGTCGAGGCCGGCGAGTGGCGCGTGCAGAAGGCGATCGAGCGCTGGCGGCATCGGTTCGGGCTGCCGGTGGAGATCGTCGAGGACGACCGCTTCTTCTGCCCGATCCTCGATTTCCAGACCTGGGCGCAGGGCCGGCACGAACTCGTCATGGAGCATTTCTACCGCGAGATGCGCCGCAAGACCGGCCTGCTGATGGACGGGGATGAGCCCGAGGGCGGCATCTGGAACCTCGACAAGCAGAACCGCAAGCCGCCACGCAAGGGCGCCGTCTACCCGCACCCGATGCGCTTCACGCCGGATGCTGTGACGCGCGAGGTGCTTGATCTCGTCGAGGAGCGCTTCGCCGACCATTTCGGATCGATCGAGGCATTCCACCTGCCGGTCACCGCCGGGGAAGCAAGGCGCGCGCTCGGCCATTTCGTGCGCACGGCGCTGCCCGATTTCGGCACCTGGCAGGATGCGATGGTGAAGGGCGAGCGCTTCCTTTTCCATTCTTGGCTGTCGCCGGCGCTCAATTGCGGCCTGCTGACCGCCGCCGAGGTTTGCGAAGCCGTCGCCGAAGCCTACGCGGCAGGTGACGTGCCGCTCAACTCGGCCGGAGGGCTTCATCCGCCAGATCCTCGGCTGGCGCGAATATATGCGCGGCATCTACTGGCTCGAGATGCCGGAGCTGAGCCAGGCCAATGCCCTCCACCACGATCGGCCGCTCCCCGAATTCTACTGGACGGGCGAGACCGACATGCTGTGCCTGCGCCAGGCGATCACCTCCACGCGCGATCTCGCTTACGCCCATCATATCGAGCGGCTGATGGTGCTCGGCAATTTCGCGCTGCTCGCCGGCGTCGATCCGGAGGCGATCTCCGACTGGTTCCTCGTCGTCTACGCCGATGCCTATGAGTGGGTGGAACTGCCCAACGTCGTCGGCATGTCGCAATTTGCCGACGGCGGCCGGCTGGGATCAAAACCCTATGTGTCGAGCGGCGCTTATATCGATCGGATGTCGGATTATTGTGGTCATTGCCGCTACGACGTGAAGCAAAAGACCGGCGAGGATGCCTGCCCGTTCAACGCGCTCTACTGGGATTTCCTCGCGCGGCACGAGTGTCTGCTGCGCGGCAATCACCGCATGAGCCCGATCTACCGCAATTGGGATCGCATGGCCGACGAGCAGAAGCACTCCTACCGCGCATCGGCCCGCGCGTTTCTCGGTACGCTCGAACCGGCTGCCGAGGGCTGGGCGAAGGCCTGACCCATCGACCGAAACCATCCGGCGGCCCGCTGGTTGGTCCGGCTTCAGCCGGAGTGAACCATGCCCGATCGTCCCCGCATCCTTTGCCTCATGTCCTCGTCGATTGACGGCGGGCTCCATGCCAGCCGCTATACGTCCAGCCCCGACGGCACGCCCAAGGAGTGGAGCGCGATCTACGAGGCGCTGCATGAAGAGCTCGGCGGAAATGCGTGGCTCGTCGGCCGGACAACCATGGCAGAGATGGCGAAGGGCGAACCCCATCCGCCCGCTGAGGTGGGCGACGTGGATCGCCGACAGCACTTCGCCCGGCGCGATGCCGCTCGCTATGCGATCGCCGTCGATACGAAGGGGCAA
>BACX01000579.1 GCA_000333335.1 Sphingomonas-like bacterium B12
ACGCGGCCCTGCTGCACGGGGTCAGGAGCATATCGATCTTCTGCACCGCCTGCCACGCGAGACGCGGGCGCGAGGGCGNNGTGTCGCNNCGGGTTTCCCAAGGCCGCCGCCTTCGGAGCGCAGGATCATCCTCGCCGGACAGTCGACGTGATCACCCGCGGCTCCGGCGTGATGTATCCCTTTGCAGACCGTATCGAGCCTCGGGATCGCTGGGCGATCGCTGCCTATGTCGAGGCACTCAAGCGGCTGCGCGCGGAGAAGGGCGCATGAAGGCCGCCGCCCTCCTTGCCGCTTTCGTCGGGGTGGTCCTGCTGGCATGGCTGGCTATCGTCGATCCGGCCGCCGCCGCGGACGGCTGGCGGGCTGCATTCCTGCTGCTGAGCGCGGTTCCCGTCGGCGCCGTCGTCCTGTTGCTGATCGCTCGCGCGGTGGGCGCGGACTGGGAGGCGGCACTCCAGCCGCTGCTCTGGCCGCTGCCCTGGCTCGGTTTCCTGCTGATCCCCGTGATCGCGGGGCAGGCGCTGTTCCATTGGCCGGCGGGCCATCTCCATGTCTGGCTGTCGCCGCTGGCCTTCGCGATCCGCGCGGCTGTCGCGCTGCTGTTCTGGACCTGGACGGCCAGGGCGCTCGCCTGCCGGCCATCGGTGCCGGCCGGCCCGCTGTTGCTCGCGCATGGACTGGTGGTGTCGGTGATGGGCTATGACTGGCTGCTCGGGGTGATGCCTGGCCAACCCAATTCGGCCGCGCCGATGATCCTCGCGGTGATGCAGATCGGCGGGGCGGCGGCGTTCGCTTGTGCCGCAGGGCTCGGCACCCCGGCGCAGCGCCGCGATCTCGCTTATCTGATCGTCGCGAGCGCGCTGGGGCTCGCCTACCTGCTCTACATCGATTTCGCGATCGTCTGGTTCGGCAACCTGCCCGCGCATGTCGGCTGGTACGTGCAGCGCGGGATCATGCCGGCCGCGTTGCTGCCCGGCCTTGCGTTGGCGTTGGGACTGCTCGGCCCGATCCTGCTGGTCGGCATCGGCCGCAGCGAGCCTGCGCGCCGGCATGCCGGCCTTCTCGCGCTGCTGGGGCTGGGATTCACGATCGTCTGGGTGGCGGCCGGCCCGACCGGATGGCTCGGCCTGCTTGCGGCGTTCGCCGGCGTGCTCGCCATCGGTGGACTGGCGCGGG
>BACX01000578.1 GCA_000333335.1 Sphingomonas-like bacterium B12
GCTCGGTCCCGGGGATCCTCTAGAGTCCCTGCAGCAGATTGGCGAGACCGGTGCAGCTCCACCACCGAGAACCACTGGCCGCGGCCGGCGCGCCGCAGGGCGTCGACAACGAAGGCGCCCCCGCCCTGCGTGACCGCGCGGGAATATTCCGCGATGTTGTCGTTCGGCTTGTTCTGACCGGTGAGGTCCGGGAAGACTGTAGATCGCGATGTCGACCCGGCGAGTCGGCGGCGGCAGCGTCTCCAGATTGAGGTCGGTGGGCGACGGCGGCGATCACCACCGGGGCCTGGGCAAGCAGCTCCCGCTCCCAGGGGGCGCAGGCGGCGAGGCCCGCACACAGGATGACGGCGCCGACCAGGCTGTTCAGAAGGCTACAC
>BACX01000577.1 GCA_000333335.1 Sphingomonas-like bacterium B12
GGCTGCGCTTGCGACGAGCCGTGGATCATCGAGAGCGAATCCTCCATCGTCACAACCTGCGGTCCGCTCTTCTGAATGTCCTCCTCGGAGCGGCCGAGGCAGGGTAGCAGATAGGCGACCTCGCCGTTGATGAGATGGCTGCGGTTCAGCTTGGTGGCGATCTGGACGGTGAGGCGCATGTGGGTCCATGCCGCCTCCATCTTCTCGCGCTCGGGGATGGCGCGTACGAAATTGCCGCCGAGGCTGATGAACGCCTTGATGCTGCCATCGATGATGCCTTCGCACGCCTCGACCGTGTTGACGCCTTTTTCCGGCGGCGGATCGAAATCGAAGATCTTCTTCAGATAGTCGTACGGCACCAATTCCGGCTTTTCGGAAATGCCGACGGTGCGCTGCCCCTGCACATTGGAATGGCCGCGTACCGGCGAGATGCCGGCGCCCTCGACACCGATATTGCCGCGCAGCAGTAGCAGGTTGACCAGCATCCCGATCGTCTGCGATCCGTGAACGTGCTGGGTAACGCCCATGCCATAGATGCCAATCACCTTGCCCGCGTCGCAATAGACCTGGCCTGCGGCTTCGAGATCGTCGCGGCTGAGTCCGGACTCCTCCTCGATCTCCTCCCAGCTCGTCGCATGGACCTTGGCGACCATCTCGTCGAAGCCATGGGTATGCTGCTCGATGAAATCGACGTCGAGGAGGTGATGCTTCTGATCGGCCCATTGCCGCTCCTCGACGGCGAGCACATGCTTGATCATCCCCATGATCGCCGCGATGTCGCCGCCGGGCCTGACCTGGTAGTATAGGCACGAAATTTCGGTCGGCTTCTGCGTCAGCATCTGGATCGGGTTCTGAGGATCGACGAACTCGACCAGGCCCTTTTCGCGAACCGGATTGAAGGTGACGATCTTGCAACCACGCTCCACCGCGTCCTTCAGCGTATGGAGGAAACGCGGGCTGTTGGTGCCGGTATTTTGGCCGAAGAAGAAGATCGCGTCGCAGAGGTCGAAATCCTTGAGCTGACAGGTGCCGACCGGCGAACCCGTCACCTTTTTCAAGCCTACGGACGTCGTCTCGTGGCACATGTTCGAGCTGTCGGGCAGATTGTTGTGCCCGTAGAGGCGGGCGAACAACGCAAACAGGTAGGATGTCTCCAGGCTGGCGCGGCCGGACGCGTAGAAAACGGTCGATTTCGGATCGAGCGCCTTCAGCTCTGCTCCGATCGCCGCGAAAGCCTCATCCCATTCGACGGGCACATGACTCTAGAGGATCCCCGGTACCGAGCT
>BACX01000576.1 GCA_000333335.1 Sphingomonas-like bacterium B12
ATTCGAGCTCGGTCCCGGGGATCCTCTAGAGTCGACCCGCGAGGAGCCGCGCAAGCTCAGCCGCGCGGCGATCGAGACGCTGGCCATCATCGCCTATCACGAGCCGGTCAGCCGCGCCGAGATCGAGGCGATCCGCGGCGTGCAGATCAGCAAGGGCACGCTCGACGTGCTGATGGAGGCGGGCTGGGTACGCCCCGCCGGCCGGCGCGAGGTGCCGGGGCGTCCACTCATTTACGCGACCACGCCGGGTTTCCTCACCCATTTCGGCTTGCAGAGCCGTCGCGACCTGCCTGGAATCGATGATCTGCGCGCCGCGGGCCTGCTCGATCCGATCGATGACATGTTGATGCACGTGGAGGTGGAAACCGGCGGCGATGACGACTAGATAGGCCGGATATTCGGAGTAGGCATCATGGCGTGACGCGCCGGCCCGTTCCCCCGGAGGATACTTGCCTTCCCCTACCGCCGCCGCCCGCTCCATGACGGGTGGCCCCGCTGCCTCTGCCGAAGCCCAGGCGCTTCACTCGCTGATCCTGCAGTCGCTGGATGACGATCAGGCGGTCGAGACCGTCTCGATCCCGCTCGCCGGCAAGTCGACGATCGCCGATTACATGGTGATCGCGTCGGGCCGTTCGAGCCGCCAGGTCTCCTCGATGGCGTCCAAGATCGCCGAGAAGGTGAAGGCGCAGACCGGCCACAGCCCCAAGATGGAAGGCCTCGCCGCCGCCGACTGGGTGCTGATCGACGCAGGCGACGTGATCGTCCACCTGTTCCGCCCGGAGGTCCGCAGCTTCTACAATCTGGAGCGGATGTGGGCGTTCGGCGACGAAAGCGCCGCGACCGCTTCNGCCTCAANCCGCCNGCNNGCGCCGGCGCCTGAGCGCCGCAGGGCGGGGGACGCATTGCTGCTCCATATTGTCGCCCGCGGGCGGATCGG
>BACX01000575.1 GCA_000333335.1 Sphingomonas-like bacterium B12
GCCCGCACAAACTCTCCACAGTCCGATCTTGGGATCGCGGGCGCGGGGCGGCCCGATGGATCCGCTCAGGGGCGGAAAGGGGCTGCGCGGATGTCGGTCAGCAGGATGGATCTCGTGGACGCGGGCTCGCCGGAGGCGCTCGATGAGCATCGGCCCGATCATCCGCTCGCCGCCCAGCTCGCGCAGCAGCTTGGCGGAGATGTTGGCGGATTGCAGGCCCGGCATCACCAGCACATTGGCCGGGCCGGACAGGCGGCTGAACGGATAATGCTTCTTGAGCGCGGGGTTGAGCGCCACGTCCGGCGCCATCTCGCCCTCATATTCGAACTCGACACCGCGCTTGTCCAGTTCGGCCACCGTGCCCCGGATATTGTCCAGCCACTTGCCCGGCGGGTTGCCGAAGGTGGAATAGGACAGGAAGGCCACGCGCGGCTCCTGCCCCATGCGCTTGGCGACGGCGGCGGTCTGCTCGGCGATGTCGGCGAGTTGCTCGGCGGTCGGGCGCTCGTTGACCGTGGTGTCGGCCAGGAACACCGAATGGTTGCGGCCGACCAGCAGGTGGATGCCGAACGGCGTATGGCCCGGCGCCGGCTCGATCACGCGCATCACCTCGACCAGCGAGGAGCGGAACGGGCGCGTCACGCCCGTCACCATCATGTCCGCCTCGCCCAGCGCCACCATCAGCGCGCCGAAGATGTTGCGGTCGCGGTTGACCATGCGCTCGACGTCGCGGCGCATGAAACCCTTGCGCTTGAGCTTCTCGTACAGCGTCTCGACCATCTTGGGGACGAGCGGCGAATGGCGGGCATTGTGCAGCTCGAATCCCGCCGGATCGGCGCCCAGCTTCGCCAGCATGTCGCGCGTCTCGTCCACGCCGACCAGCACGGGGATGCCGTAGCCGCCGTCCTTGAAAGCGATGGCGGCGCGCAGCACCACCTCTTCCTCGGCTT
>BACX01000574.1 GCA_000333335.1 Sphingomonas-like bacterium B12
GAGCTCGGTCCCGGGGATCCTCTAGAGTCGGTTCGGTCATGTCCGCGCAGATAGCGATTGCGGGGCGGTCTTGCCAGCCCTGCCGCGCGCCCCTAGTCAAACCGCCATGTCCAGCTTCGATGATCTCCTCGCCGGCTATCGCCGCTTCCGCAACGACGGCTGGAAGGCGCAGCGCGATCGCTGGTCCGATCTGGCCGAGGGGCAGTCCCCCGACACGCTGGTGATCGCCTGTTCGGACAGCCGGGTGGATCCCGCGCAGATCTTCGATGTGGCTCCGGGCACAATCTTCGTGGTCCGCAACGTCGCCAACCTCGTGCCGCCCTACGAACCGGACGCGAGCCGTCACGGCGTCTCCGCCGCGCTGGAGTTCGCGGTGACGCAGCTCAAGGTGCCCGAGATCATCGTGCTCGGCCACGAATTCTGCGGCGGTTGCAAGGCGGCGCTGACCCAGGCGTTCGCGGGCAAGGCGCCGGGCGAAGGCGGCTTCGTCGGCCACTGGGTCGACATGCTGGACGAGGCGCGCGCGCATGTGGTCGCGCATCACGGCGAGGGCGACGACGCCCAGCGCGTCATGGAGCGCGAGGCGGTGAAGGTCAGCCTCGGCAATTTGCGCACCTTCCCCTTCGTCACCGAGGCCGAGGCTGCGGGCACACTGACGTTGCGCGGCGCGTGGTTCGGCATCCGCGAAGGCCAGCTCCAGCTGCTCGACGAGAGCGGCGGGGCCTTCAAGCCGGCCTGACGGCGCGATTACGATAAATATACCGGCGATGGACCATGGCGGGGACCATGATGGAAACGTCTTCGCCCGCCCCCACCCCTAACGTCCGCCACGGCATCGATCCCGCATGGCTGGTCGCGGGGCTGCTGGGGCTGTTCGCGCTCGACAACCTGCTGCTGCTCCGTTTCCTCGGCCTGGCCCCCTCGCTGGTCTGGATCG
>BACX01000573.1 GCA_000333335.1 Sphingomonas-like bacterium B12
GATCCCGAGATCCGCGCCGAGAACAGCCGGACCTTCGACGCGATCGGCGGCTACATGGCCGACCTGATCAAGGACAAGCGGAAGCACCCGGGGGACGACATGCTGTCGGGGCTTGCCAACCACGCGACCCCGGCCGGGGTGAAGATGGGCCCGCAACGAGGGCAAGCATAAGGGCTGGTATCTTCATGGACCATCTCCGGGAACCATCATCGATGCAAGCAGAGCAACATATGTAGAATTATGAGTCAAGCGGGCACTACGGCTCGGCTCGAAGATGCAAAAAGGGCGCCGCCGGCATGTTCGGCGACGCCCTTCCGTCCTGCGAAAAGCCCAGGCTTATTTCGCCTTGTCGGCCGCCTTGGTGGTGGCGTTGCCGACCGACGACACGTCCTTGCCCGCACCCGCGACGGTGTTGCAGGCGGCCAGGGTGAACATGCCGGCGAGCAGCCCGGCGGTGACGATCTTGCGAACCATTGGAAATCTCCCTTTCCAGACGGCGTAATAGCCGCCGCGCCAGAGACAATGCGCCCCCGAAACAATGGTTCCGCAAGGCTTTCCGGAACGCGGCGGATGTGATCGATATGCCCGGAAAATTTTGGGCCCGGTCGCGCCATCGGGGGGGATGATGGAGCGGCCGGGCCCAGTTTTGTTCTGGATAGCGAGAGCGGGGGGGCAAAAGGTCGCTATCCGGGGTGTAAAACGGGCCGGAACAAGGCTGGTTCCCGGCCGATATGAAAATTTTTGGCCGCTTGCCGAACCGGGCCGTGTCAAGCCCCGGTGGGCTCGATCATCACACTGATTTCGATGGCAACAAGTCCCTGCGCATCGTCACGCTCCAGCGGCGATCGGAGCTGACGCGAGAGGCCGCCGATCACGCGCTCGAACAGCTCGGACTGCGAATCGATCGGCGCGACGTCGCGATC
>BACX01000572.1 GCA_000333335.1 Sphingomonas-like bacterium B12
GCTCGGTCCCGGGGATCCTCTAGAGTCAGTCGCATAAGGGAGAGCGTCGACCGATGCCCTTGAGAGCCTTCAACCCAGTCAGCTCCTTCCGGTGGGCGCGGGGCATGACTATCGTCGCCGCACTTATGACTGTCTTCTTTATCATGCAACTCGTAGGACAGGTGCCGGCAGCGCTCTGGGTCATTTTCGGCGAGGACCGCTTTCGCTGGAGCGCGACGATGATCGGCCTGTCGCTTGCGGTATTCGGAAT
>BACX01000571.1 GCA_000333335.1 Sphingomonas-like bacterium B12
AGCTCGGTACCGGGGATCCTCTAGAGTCGGCCATCGCGTGCTCGTCTCTTCTGGCCGCTGATCTGGGCCGGTCCGGCGTCCACGTCCAGCGGCGGCGGGAACAGTTTCGGGGCGCTGCTCGTTCCAGCCGCCAAT
>BACX01000570.1 GCA_000333335.1 Sphingomonas-like bacterium B12
GGAAGGCGGCGGCGATGTGCATCGCCAACTGCTTGCCGAGCGGCTCCAGCACATCGACGCCGGCGTCCGATTCGAGCGCGACGAGCACGCCGATCTTGCCGAGGCCCGGCACGGTCTGGTTGTGGACGTAGGGCACGACCGCGCCCTTCTCCACCTGCAGCACCTTCGCGCGACGCAGCGCCTGGTTCTCGCCGATCGTGGCGACGTTGGCGGTCAGCGCATCGCCGACGGTGCCGCCACCCGGATAGGCGGCGTTCTTCAGCGTCTCGACGTCCTCGATCGCCTTCTCCAGCGCGATGCCGGTGACGGTCTTCACGAAGGCCTGGAACTGGTCGTTCTTGGCAACGAAGTCGGTCTCCGAGTTCACCTCGACGGCGGCGCCCTTGGTGCCGGCGACGGCGACGCCGACCAGGCCCTCGGCGGCGGTACGGCTCGACTTCTTGGCGGCGGCGGCGAGGCCCTTCGAACGCAGCCAGTCGACGGCGGCTTCCATGTCGCCGTTGGTCTCGCTCAGCGCCTTCTTGCAGTCCATCATGCCGGCGCCCGAGCGCTCGCGCAGTTCCTTGACGGTCGCAGCGGTGATTTCCGCCATGTCCCTATTCCTTTCGCTTGAAAAACGCGTGTCCCCGCGCACGCGGGGACCAGAGAACCGAGGTTTCCAGGCTCCCGCCTACGCAGGAGCACGCGACAATTTGATTACGCGAGCGCCGCTTCCGCCGGCGGCTCGTCCATGGCGCCGAGGTCGGCACCGGACTGCGCGCGGGCGCCGTGGTTGCCGCGGGTCGCCGCCTCGGCGATCAGTTCGCAATAGAGGCGGATCGCGCGGCTGGCGTCGTCGTTCGCCGGGATCGGGAAGGCGATGCCGTCGGGCGAGACGTTCGAATCGAGGATCGCGACGACCGGAATACCCAGCGTGTTGGCTTCCTTGATCGCCAGCTCTTCCTTGTTGGCGTCGATCACGAACATCACTCCGAAA
>BACX01000569.1 GCA_000333335.1 Sphingomonas-like bacterium B12
TACGGCCGGCCCGATCGGATCGCAGGCCAGCGTCCCGCTCGTATTGAACGTGCTGTAATAGATGTCCTTGTCGAGCGACACCTTGTCCTGGCTGAGCCCGTAGCGGGTCGCCAGCGTCCAATATTCGGTCAGCGGGATGCCGAGGCGGACCTGGAAGCCCGTCGTCGTCTGGTTGTAGGTCGTGTTCCGGCTGTCGGTGCTGGTATAGTCGAACGACCGGTAGTCACGCCGGAAGATGTCGAAGCCGAGCGCCAGGTTCTTGTCGAACAGATAGGGCTCGGTGAAGCCGAGGCTGACCGACTTCGAGTAAGCCGACCAATCCGCCGATGCACGAACCGTCTGGCCCTTGCCACGGAAGTTGTTCTGCTCGATCGAGAGGCTGATGATGAACTTTTCGAGGCTGGAATAACCGGCCGAAACCTGGAGCTGGCCGGTCGACTTCTCCTGCACGTTCGCTTCGAGAACCACCTTGTCCGGCGCCGAACCCGGCTTCTGGTCGATCTCCAGCTTGTCCTGGAAATAACCGAGCGAGCGGATGCGGTCGCGCGAGCGCTTCACCGAATAGCCGTTGAACGCATCGCCTTCGGACAGGCGGAACTCGCGGCGCACGACCTTGTCCTGCGTCAGCGTGTTGCCCGTGATGTTGATCCGCTCGACATAGACGCGCGGCGTCTGATTCACCTTGTAGGTGACGCCCATCGTCAGCTTGTCGCCGTCGCGATTGAAGTTCGGATCGATGTTGGCGAAGGCGTAGCCGAGCAGGCCGGCCGTCTCGGTCATGCTGTCGACCGTGTCTTCCACCGCCTTGGCATTGTACCAGTCGCCCGGCTTCATCTTGATCAGCGGCTTGAGCATGTCCGGCTTGATGTCACGGATATCGCTCTCGACGGTGACGTCGCCGAACTTGTAGCGCTTCCCTTCCTCCACCACGTACGTGATGATGAAGTCCTTCTTGTCCGGCGTCAGCTCGGCGACGGCGGAAACGACGCGGAAGTCGGCATAACCCTGCGTCAGGTAGAACTGGCGCAGCTTCTGCTGGTCGTAGGCCATGCGATCGGGATCGTAGCTCGTGCCCGACGACAGGAAGTGGGTGAGCGTGGCCTCCTTGGTGGCCATCTGCCCTTTCAGCTGGCTGTCCGAGAAATGGTCGTTGCCGATGATGTTGATCCGGCGGACCTTGGACTTGTCGCCCTCATGGATCTCGAACACCACGTCGACGCGGTTCTGGTCGAGCAGCACCATCTGCGGATCGACGGTCGCGGCATAGCGGCCCTGGCGGCGATACAGCTCGATGATGCGGCCGACGTCGGCGCGAACCTTGGAGCGGGTGAAGATCTCGCGCGCGGAGAGCTTGATCTCCGGCATGATCTTGTCGTTCTTCAGCCGCTTGTTGCCTTCCAGCACGATGCGGTTGACGACCGGGTTCTCGCGCACCTGGATGACCAGATCGCCGGCATTCTCGTCCTTGATCTGGACGTCGGCGAACAGTTCGGTCGCGTAGAGCGCCTTCAGCGCGGTGTCGCCCTGCTCGCGGGTGTAGGTGTCGCCGACGTGCAGCGCGATGTAGGACAGGACGGTCTCGGCCTCGAGACGCTGGTTGCCCGTCACCTTGATCGAACGAATGGTTTCGGACGGGGACGCCGCCTCCGGAGCCGGCGCGGCAGGAGCCGGCGCGCCAACGGGCACCGGAACGCCGTGGGGCTTCGGCGTCTTGGCGGCCTCGGCCGGCACGGCATAGCCGGCGCCGAGGATCGTTCCGATCAGCAGCACGGACACGATCCGGCTGTGCTTGCCTTCGATATTCACGCTTGTACCCGCCCTCGCGATTGCACGACGCCCCACGCTTGGGCGTCGCTGCTCCCAGTATTACGCCCCTGCCCGATCAGGGGCGGTCGATCAAGCCGCCAAGCCTCCGGATCCCTCTCAACCGATCAGCCCGGCCAGCTTCTGCCACAACCCGGCGGAGCCGAGATCATTGAATGTCACGAACAGCATGAGACATAGCAGCAGCGCAAGCCCCGATCGGAAGGCCCACTCCTGCACCTGCGGCTCGACCGGCTTCCGGCGCACCGCCTCGACGATGTAGAAAAGGAGGTGGCCGCCATCGAGCATCGGGATTGGCAGCAGGTTGATGAACCCCAGATTGATCGAGATGCCGACCATCAGCAGCACGACGGCGAACCAGCCAAGCGTCGCCTGCTCGCCCGCCACCTTGGCCATGCCGACCGGGCCGGACAATTCCTTGGCGGAACGCTCGCCGCCGATGATCTGGCCGATCGCGGTGAGCGTTGTCTTTACGGAATCGACGACCAGATCAACCGAGCGCCCCGGCACTTCGACCAGCGGCACGGGTTGCATCGCACCGCCCGTCGGACGGATGCCGAGCCGGCCGATGCGGGTCTGGTTGCCGAACTGATCCGTCTCGGTTTCAGCCCTGGCATGAGCAATCAGCGTCAGCGGCCGGCCCGCCCGGATCAGGTCGATCCGCATGTCCATGTCGGGATGGAGCGCCGTGTAGAAACCGACATCCTCGAAGCGACGGGTCTTTTCGCCATTGAGGCTGACGATCCGGTCGCCGGGCTGGAGGCCTGCCGTCGCCGCCGCGGAATTGGGCATCACCTGAGAGATGACGGGCGGCGTCACCGGTTCGCCATACGTCATCAAAACACCGGCGATAACGACGAAGGCGAACAGGAAATTGGTCGCTGGCCCCGCCAGCACGATCAGGAAGCGCTGCCACACCGGCTTCGCCTGGAAGGTCTGGCGACGTTCCTCGGCGGGGAGCGCCAGCCATTCCGGGCTGGGCTGGCTCGCCGGGTTCATGTCGCCGGCGAAGCGGACGTATCCGCCGAGTGGCAGCGCCGCGAGCTTCCAGCGGGTGCCGCGCTTGTCCGTCCAGCCGAACACTTCCTTGCCGAAGCCGATCGAGAAGGCCTCCGCCTTCACCCCGCACCAGCGGCCGACCAGATAATGCCCCATCTCGTGGATGAAGATCAGCGGCCCGATCACCAGCAGGAAACTAATCACCGCCCAGACAAAGCCACCGAGAGCGTTCACGCCGCCGTCCTCCGCATTACCGATGCGGCTTTGTGGCGGGCCTCGGCGTCGATCGCCACCACTTCGGAGAGAGTTTCGGGTGCATCTGGTTCATATTGCGCCAGAACCTCGGCGACGATTGCGGCAATATCGAGGAAGCCGACCTCGCCCGCCAAAAAAGCTGCTACGGCGGTCTCGTTGGCGGCGTTCAGCACCGCCGGGCGCGCACCACCGGCCGCCAGCGCCTCCTTGGCGAGCGCCAGCGCGGGGAAGCGGTCGAAATCGGGCGCCTCGAACTCCAGCTTGCCGATCGCCGCGAGATCGAGCCGCTGGCAGGGCGTCTGCATCCGTTCCGGCCACGCCAGCGCGTGCGCGATCGGCACGCGCATGTCGGGCGATCCGAGCTGGGCGAGCACCGATCCGTCGATATATTCGACCATGGAGTGCACCACCGACTGCGGGTGGACCAGCACCTCCAGCTTGTCGGCGCCGATCGGGAAGAGATGATGCGCCTCGATCAGTTCGAGGCCCTTGTTCATCATCGACGCCGAATCGACCGAGATCTTGGCGCCCATCGACCAGTTGGGATGCTTCACCGCCTGCGCCGGGGTGACGGTGCGCATCTGCTCACGGCTCCAGGTGCGGAACGGGCCGCCGCTGGCGGTGAGGATGATGCGGCTGACCCGGCCCGGCTCGGGTTCGTAGCATTGGAAGACCGCGTTATGCTCCGAATCGACCGGGAGCAGGCGCGCGCCCGCCGCCTCTGTCGCGCGGATCATGATCGACCCGGCGGAGACCAAAGATTCCTTGTTGGCCAGCGCCACGGACTTGCCCGCGCCGATCGCCGCCATGGTAGGCTCCAGCCCCGCAAGGCCGACGATCGCCGCCATCGTCCAGTCCGCACCGCGCGCCGCCGCGTCGATGATCGCCTGCGGGCCAGCCGCCGCCTCGATACCGGTGCCCGACAGCGCGGCCTTCAGCGCATCGTAGCGCGCCGCGTCGCCGATCACCGCGATCTTGGCGCGCGTCCGCTTCGCCGCCGCCGCAAGGTCGTCGACATTGCTGTAGGCGGTGAGCGCCTCGATCCGGAAACGATCCGGTTCGCGTTCGACCAGATCCAGGGTGGAAGTGCCGACCGATCCGGTCGCGCCGAGAATAGTAACCGTCCGCATCATGCTCACAGATAACCCGAAGCCACGATCAGCGCCACGATGCACAGCACCGGCACGCATCCATCGAGGCGATCCATCACGCCGCCGTGTCCCGGCAGCAACTTGCCCGAATCCTTGACGCCCGCGCGCCGCTTCATCTGGCTTTCGAAAAGGTCGCCCATCTGTGCCGCCACCGCGAGGATGCCGGCCAGCACCGCCAGCCGCATCGGGACGTGGAGAAAATGGGTCAGCCCGATTCCCACGATCTCCGCCGCGATCATCCCGCCGATCAGGCCCGACCATGTCTTGTTCGGGCTCCACACTGGCGCGAGCTTTGGCCCGCCGAAGGTCCGGCCCGAGAAATAGGCGCCGATATCCGTCGCCCAGACGATCGCCAGCGTCCAGAAGCTGAGGTCGATCCCATCATATTGGCCATGGATGTAGAAGAGCGAGAGCACCGGCAGCCCCGCATAGAGCATGCCCGCCGGAACCTTTGCGCTCCGGGTGAATATGCCGACCGTCAGAGTCGCGGCGAGCAGCGTGTACCAGCTCGCCGTCGGCGGCACGTCGACATGCATGTTCTCCAGCATCAGCGCGGCCAGCAGCCCGACCAGCGCCAGCCACATCTGCCAGCGAGACGCGGAGACCAGGCCGCACCATTCCGCGATCATCACCAGCGCGGCTGCGGTCAGCAGCAGCCAGAAGGGATCCTGCCCGTAGACGAGGCAGGCGACCGCGACGAGGATCAGGGCGATGCCGGTGACTGTCCGCAGGGCGAGGTCGGACTTCTTCTTCACGGGAACGGCGGGATCGGCGCTCATAGCCCCCCGTAGCGCCGCTCGCGCTGCCCGAACGTCTCGATCGCGGCAGCGAGGTGGGCACGGTCGAAATCCGGCCAGAGCGTGTCGGTGAATACCAGCTCGGCATAGGCCGTCTGCCACAGCAGGAAGTTGGAAAGGCGCTGCTCCCCAGACGTGCGGATCAGGAGATCGAGCCGGGGCAAACCATCCGTATCCAGCCGCTTCTCGAACGCGGCATCGTCGAGCGTGTCGGGATCGATCTCCCCTGCCCGCGCCTCGCGCATCAGTCTCCGGGTGGCGCGCAGCAGTTCATCCTGCGATCCGTAGTTCAGCGCAATCGCGAGCGTCAGCCGTGTGTTGGAGGCGGTTCTTGCGACGGCATCGTCAAGCAGCGAGACCAGATCCGGCTCCATCTTGCGATAGTCGCCGATGATGCGCAGCTTCACGCCCTCGCGCGCGATCTCCTCCAGCTCGGACTTGATGAAGCGGCGCAGCAGCCCCATCAGGTCGGCGATCTCGGCGGCCGGCCGGCGCCAGTTCTCGGACGAGAAGGCGTAGAGCGTCAGCGCCTCCAGCCCCATGTCGCCAGCCGCGCGCACGGTGCGCTTCACCGCCTCGACACCTTGCTTGTGCCCGGCCACGCGCGGCAGCATCCGGGCCTTCGCCCAGCGGCCATTGCCGTCCATGATGATCGCGACGTGGCGCGGCATCGTCAGATCGGTGCCGCCCCCCGCGGCAGCGCTGGCGCTCGCTGGCGTCACTTGCCGAGGATTTCCTTCTCCTTCGCCGCCGTCACCGTGTCGATATCGGCGATGGTGGCGTCGGTCAGCTTCTGCACCTCGGTCTCGTGGCGCTTGCGCTCGTCCTCCGACAAACCGTTCTTCTTCTCGTCGGTCTTGAGGTTGTCCATGCCGTCGCGGCGCACATTGCGCACCGCGATCTTGGCCTTCTCGGCATAGCCGCCGCACAGCTTGGCCAGCTCCTTGCGGCGCTCCTCGGTCAGATCGGGTATCGGCAGGCGCAGCGTCGTGCCGTCGACGATCGGGTTGAGGCCGAGGCCGGCCGAGCGGATCGCCTTGTCGACCGGGCCGACGTTCGACTTGTCCCACACCGTCACCGCGATCAGCCGGGGCTCGGGCACCGAGACGGTCGCCACCTGGTTGAGCGGCATCTGGGAGCCATAGACCGTGACGTTCACCGGATCGAGCAGCGCGGTGGATGCGCGCCCGGTGCGCAAGCCCTGAAGGTCATGCTTGAGAGCCTCCACGGCGCCCGCCATGCGGCGCTCGAGATCGGCCTTGTCGTAAACTGGTCCCGCCATCTTATTCTCCGTTGCGGACGATCGTCGCCACGCCCTCTCCGGCGAGCACCTTGAGCAGATTGCCCTGCTCGCGAATGTTGAAGACGACGATCGGGATGTTGTTGTCGCGGCACAGCGCGATCGCGCTGGCGTCCATGATCTTGAGGTCGCGGCTCAGCACATCGCTGAACCCGATCTCGTCGTAACGCTTGGCATCCGGCACCTTTTTGGGATCGGCATCGTAGACGCCGTCGACCGAAGTGCCCTTGAACAGCGCGTCGCACTTCATCTCGGCGGCCCGCAGCGCGGCGCCCGAATCCGTGGTGAAAAAGGGCGATCCGACACCGGCGGCGAAGATCACCACGCGGCCCTTTTCGAGATGGCGCTCGGCCCGGCGGCGGATGAACGGCTCACACACCGATGCCATCGGGATCGCCGACTGCACGCGCGTCTCGACGCCGAGCTGCTCCAGCACGTTCTGCACCGCGATGGCGTTCATCACCGTGGCGAGCATGCCCATGTAATCGGCCGATGCGCGCTCGAAGCCCTTGGCCGCGCCCGCGATCCCACGGAAGATGTTGCCGCCGCCGACCACGATGCACAGCTCGTAACCCGCTTCCTTGACCTGCACGATCTCCTTGGCGACGCGCAGGACGGTGTCGGGATCGATGCCGAACTGGCCCGGCCCCATCAGCACCTCGCCCGAGAGCTTGAGCAGGATCCTTCGGAAAGTCGGGCGCGTCATGAGGTGGGGAGAATCCTTGGGGCTCGCGAAGTGGCGCGCACCTTAGTGTCGGGGGTGCGCCCTGCCAAGCTTGGCGGCGAGGAGATTTGGTGCAGCCGTATCGCAGACAAAGAAAAGGCGCCCGCCGGTCATCCGGCGGC
>BACX01000568.1 GCA_000333335.1 Sphingomonas-like bacterium B12
AGCTCGGTCCCGGGGATCCTCTAGAGTCATCGCGTCGACCTGCGCGTTGTACGCGGTCACCGCGGCGTCGAAGGCCGCCTTGCGCTGCGCGCCGAGCGGCTGATACTTCGCCTGGATTTGCGCGGTAGCGCTCTTCGCGGCCGCCGAATTCTGGAACACCTGGTCGAAATCGACGACCAGGGTGCCGCCATCGGCAGCGAAAGCGGGCACCGCCGAGAACGACACGACGGCGGTCGCGGCCAGCATGGCCGACTTGAACATCTTGGTCATCAGAACTGGGTTCCCACGTTGAAATTGAACAATTTGGTATCGTCGCCCTTTTGCTTGACGAGCGCCTTGGCGATGTCAATGCGCAGCGGCCCGAAGGGCGAATTCCACGAGACGCCGAAGCCAACCGAAACGCGCGGCCGCCAGCTATTGCCGGTATAGACTTCCTTGAAGGGGCTGATCGTCGACGCGTAGAGGCTCGTGCCCGACGGGCAGACGCCGCTTGTCGGCTGCTTGGACAGGCTGGAGTCCGTCGTGTTCTGGCACTGCTTGCTGCCGTCGCCGTCCAGGATCGGACGGGTGAGGCCCGGCGAACCCGCCGGCTCATCCAGCGTCGCGGGCCTCTTGGTGCCGAACACCGAACCGGCATCGACGTAGACGGACGGCTTGAAGCCGGCTTCCTTGGCACCGGCGCCGAGCGGGATCGCCATCTCGATATGGCCAAGATAGTAAGCCCGGCCACCGAGCGCATCGTCCTGCAGACGACCGTCCTTGGTCATGTTGAGCGTGCCGTCGGTATTGTAGGCGTAGCGCGTGACGCGCGGGCCGACGCCGCGAATGTCGAAACCGCGGATCTGCGGGCTGCCGAGCTGGAAGCGATCGGTCAAGCGGATCTGATCGAGTTCGTTGCCGGCGTCATCATAGCGCTTCGCGCCATAGCCCAGGATGTAGCCACCCT
>BACX01000567.1 GCA_000333335.1 Sphingomonas-like bacterium B12
GCTCGGTCCCGGGGATCCTCTAGAGTCACCTTCCGGGAGACGATCGAGACCTTGGTGCCGACGAGGTTGTTGAGCAGGGTCGACTTGCCGGCATTCGGCACGCCGATCAGCGCGACGAAGCCGGCCCGGGCGTCGGCGGGCGTGCCCGGGAGC
>BACX01000566.1 GCA_000333335.1 Sphingomonas-like bacterium B12
GGCTGGCTGCCGCGATGCGCGGGTCCGCTCTTTCGGGCGCGCCCTGATCGGCCCCCTTCCGGGCAGAGTGGGTCGATCCCGCGGGGATGGCATCGTGGCGATCCTCCCGGCGGGGGCCGGCGCCCGCCCCATCCTGCCGTTGCCCAAGCGGGCGCTCGGGATGCGGGTGCGCGGCGACCGGCGCGTCGGTTTCCGGCTCGGGCTGGCCGACGGCGTTGAGCGGACGCGCCTTCTTCTGGGTATCGTCCTCGGTCTTGTGCGTCCTGGCGTGGCCTTCGTGGGCCGGGGGTTTCGCATCCGTCATCGCGATGCCTTCTCCTGTCGCTAGTGTCGTGGCAGGATCAACGCACCGGATCGCGGGACGGGCGCATCGAACCGTCCCGCGCTTCGGGCGTTGGGGCCTGACCATCACACGGGAGACTGCCATGATCCGCACCGGTTCCGCCCATTACGAAGGCCTCGGCAAAGCCGGCAAGGGCCGCGTCTCCACCCAGTCCGGCGTGCTCACCGACGCCCGCTACGATTTCAACACCCGCTTCGAGAACGAGCCGGGCACCAATCCGGAGGAGCTGGTGGCCGCCGCCCACGCCTCCTGCTTCACCATGGCGCTGAGCTTCGCGCTGGCCGGCGCCGGCCACACCGACGGCACGCTCGATACCAAGGCGGCGGTGACGCTGGACAAGGATGGCGACGGCTTCAAGGTGACCAAGTCGGCCCTCACGCTGACCGCGCGCATCCCCGGCATCTCGCAGAGCGAGTTCGACCAGATCGCGGCGGGCGCCAAGGCCGGCTGCCCGATCTCCAAGCTGCTCAACGCCGAGATCACGCTCGACGCCACGCTCGAAAGCTGACGATACAGGGCGCGCCGTCCAAAGGGCGGGCGCAAGGTCCAGACGGAGAGGACGGGAGTAACCCTCAAGCGAAGGATGTACCCATGCGCCTCCCCCTCATTGCGCCCGCCGACCTGACCGAGGAGCAGAAGCCGCTCACGC
>BACX01000565.1 GCA_000333335.1 Sphingomonas-like bacterium B12
AGCTCGGTCCCGGGGATCCTCTAGAGTCGTCGAGAGACGCTTCTGGGAAATCATCTCCGTCTTCGAAGAGCTGTTGACGAAGGAAAATGGCCGCACGTCGCGGGCAGCTCGCACGCGGGAGAAGGTGAAGCGGGTCGGAGTCGTGCAGACGCTCGACGATATCGCCGCATCG
>BACX01000564.1 GCA_000333335.1 Sphingomonas-like bacterium B12
AGCTCGGTCCCGGGGATCCTCTAGAGTCATCAAGGGCGACGCGCGCGACACGCGCATCCTCGACGACCTGATCCCGAAGCACGACGTGCTCATCCCCCTCGCGGCCCTGGTCGGCGCACCCCTGTGCAAGGAAGACGCGATCGGCGCCACGACCCTGAACCGCGATGCCGTGATCGCCCTGGTCCAGCGCGCGGGCGGCGAGCAGAGGATCGTCTACCCGACGACCAATTCGGGCTACGGCGTCGGCGAGGCCGGCAAGTTCTGCACAGAGGAGTCGCCCCTGCGGCCGATCTCGCTCTACGGCACCACCAAGGTCGAGGCCGAGACGGCCGTGCTCGACAGCGGGCGCGGCGTCAGCCTGCGGCTCGCGACGGTGTTCGGCATGGCGCCGCGCATGCGCCTCGACCTCCTCGTCA
>BACX01000563.1 GCA_000333335.1 Sphingomonas-like bacterium B12
ATTCGAGCTCGGTCCCGGGGATCCTCTAGAGTCCCAGGCGTCGGAAGCCAGCACCGTCAGCCCCGGCAGGAGCGAGAGCGGGGTGACCCGCTCGACCCGGTCGCGCTCGCCGAGGCGCAGGCCGCCGCGCTTCGCGTAGAGGCGCAGGATGTCGGCGAGCCGCCCCTCCTCGGGAGGCTCGTTGCGCGCCACGGTGCGGATCTTCTCGACGATCTCG
>BACX01000562.1 GCA_000333335.1 Sphingomonas-like bacterium B12
TCGCTGATATATTCCGGTTTCTACGTGCGCGCGCCGCAGGACGGGAAGATCTGCGCCGATCGCGATTCGGTCCACACCCGCTCGGGCGGCGACTGCCAGATCGACAAATTCCGTGCCCTGACCCCCATCGATCCGGCCAAATAGCCCGTTTCGCTTGACTTTGGCGGCTTAAACCTTAAGCGCGGCGACGCTTCCGCGCGCAGGCACGTGTGCGGTCCAATCCGGATTCCCGCATGAGCTTCGCCGATCTCGGCCTTTCCGACGAAACCCTCCGCGCCGTCACCGAGGCCGGCTATACAGAGCCAACTCCGGTGCAGGCCGCCGCGATCCAGCCGGTGCTGATGATGCGCGACCTGATCGCGATCGCGCAGACCGGCACGGGCAAGACCGCGTCGTTCGTGCTGCCGATGATCGACATCCTTGCCCACGGCCGCGCCCGCGCGCGGATGCCGCGCTCGCTGATCCTCGAGCCGACGCGCGAGCTGGCCGCCCAGGTCGCCGAGAATTTCGAGAAATACGGCAAGTATCACAAGCTCTCGATGGCGCTGCTCATCGGCGGCGTGCAGATGGGCGACCAGGTCGCGGCGCTGGAGAAGGGCGTCGACGTGCTCATCGCCACACCCGGCCGCCTGATGGACCTGTTCCAGCGCGGCAAGATCCTGCTCACCGGCTGCTCGATGCTCGTCATCGACGAGGCGGACCGGATGCTCGACATGGGCTTCATCCCGGACATCGAGGAAATCTGCACCAAGCTGCCGACCAGCCGTCAGACCCTGCTCTTCTCCGCGACGATGCCGCCGCCGATCAAGAAGCTGGCGGACAAGTTCCTGTCCAACCCGAAGCAGATCGAGGTGGCGCGCACCGGCTCCACCAACGCCTCGATCGAGCAGGTGCTGGTCACCACCACCTCGCGCGGCAAGCGCGAGACGCTGCGGGGCCTGCTGCGCGTCGAGGACGTGAAGACCGCCATCATCTTCGCCAACCGCAAGACCACGGTGCGCGAGCTTAACCAGTCGCTCCGCCGCCACGGCTTCGCGAGCGGGGAAATCCATGGCGACATGGACCAGTCCTCGCGCCTGAAGGAGCTGGACCGGTTCAAGGCCGGCGAGATCAACATTCTCGTCGCGTCCGACGTCGCGGCGCGCGGGCTCGACATCAAGGGTGTCAGCCACGTCTACAATTTCGATGCGCCCTGGCATCCGGACGATTACGTCCACCGCATCGGCCGCACCGGCCGCGCGGGCGCCACCGGCAAGGCCTTCACCCTCATCACCGATGAGGATGCCGAGAACATCGCCAATATCGAGAAGCTGACCGGCCAGACCATCCCGCGAATCGAAGGCGCCAAGGCCGAAAAGGCCGAAGCCCCCGCACCCCGCGCGGAACGGCCTGCCCGTCCGGAACGCGCCGAGCGCCCGGCCCGCGAGGAGCGCAGCACCTCCAGCCGCCGCGAGCGCGCGCCGCGTGAACGCGACCGCCGCGACGCGCCCGCGCAGCACCACAATACGCCCGAGCCGATCGCGACGGACGCCGACATCAACTGGAATGGCCCGGTCCCGGCCTTCCTGTCGGTGCGCATCGCCGACTGACATCGAAACCTTTTCGGCATTTCTTAACGCCTGCGCGCTACACCTCACTCCTGCACACGGTATTCCAGAACCGCCGGGGGGCGGTAACCGCGGGCTTGAGGGATGGGACGGCTACTCCAGTGAGCGAGAGCAGAGGCACATTCGATCGCATCCGTGCCCTCCTGGAGGAGGGCGCGATCGCGCCCACCCCGTCCAACTATGATTTTCTCTACCGCTACGTGACGGCGGCCGATCCGCAGCTGGTCGACGCGGTGGACATCGCGCGCCGCAACCACGGCACGCTGGCCGATCGCCTGATCGCCAACATTCGCCGCGATCTCTACGGCACCGGCCGGCAGGGCGTCAGCCGCATCCTCGAGGATACCGAGGCGCAGCTCGCGCGCATGAACGACTATGTCGAGCGCCAGGATGCCGGCGCGCGCGACTATGTCGTCAAGCTCAGCCGTTCGGATATCGACGCATCCGCCACGCTGGAGCGCCAGCGCCAGATGCTCGCCGAGATGATCGACGCGACCAATCACATGCTCGCCACCACCGAGCAGTTGCAGGCCGAGCTTGCCGCCTCCAGCCGCGAGATCGACGTGCTGAAGCAGGATCTGGAGATAGCCCGCGTCGATGCGCGATCGGATGCGCTGACCGGCCTTTCGAACCGCAAGGCGTGCTGCGATTATCTCGACGCGCAGCTGGAGCGCGCGCGCAAGGAAGGCCGGCCGCTCAGCCTGATCTTCCTCGACATCGATCACTTCAAGAAGTTCAACGACAATTTCGGCCATCGCATGGGCGACGAGGTGCTGCGCCTCGTCTCCGCGAGCCTCGAGCGCTTCTTCCACGGCCGCGGCTTCGTCGCGCGCTGGGGTGGCGAGGAGTTCGTGATCGTCATGCCTTCGCACGAGGCGGAGGAGGCGTTCCAGTTCGCCGATCGCTTCCGCCAGCATATCGGCAGTCGTGCTGTAAAGGCCCGCAATTCCGGCCGCGAAGTCGGCCGGGTGACGCTCTCGCTCGGCGTCGCCGGCCTGCTCGCCGACGACAGCGCCCAGACGCTGATCGACCGCGCCGACGCCGCGCTCTACGACGCCAAGGCCGACGGCCGCGACCGCGTGGTCTGTTGGAAGGCGGCGGCGTAAAAATCGTCGCGAGCGCGATCCGCCGCGCCATTCCGGCTTGACGCCCCTCACCCCCGATTTTGTATGACAACGGCTCCACGCAGGAGTTTTCGGTGCTGGTGTTTCTTGCCGCGGCGCAGTTGGCCGCTTCCTCGACTGCGTCCGATACGCAATCCGAGCAGGATCGCGTCACCGCGACCGAGGTGTTCGCTTATGCGCAATGGCGCAACTGCGTGCTGAAGGCGACACACCACAAGGCGTCGAAGATCAAGGATCACGACAAGGTGGCCGATGCCGCGATCGCCGATTGCGGAACGAAGGAGGCGAACTACGCCTCCTCGCTCAGCGCGCTGGCGCAGCTCTACAAGCTCGCCAACGCCGCCGATTTCGTGAAGGGCAAGGCCGCCCCGGCACCCGCCCAGGCCCCCGGCCTCGACGATGCCAAGGTCGAGCTGGTCGCGGCCAAGCAGGCCGCCGCCGATGCCGAGGCGCGCGCCGCCGCACTCAATCAGGCGGCCGAGGATGCCGACAACGAGGCAGCCCGCGCCCGCGCCAAGGCACAGGCGCTCGCGCTGCAGGTGCAGGCGGCCCAATCCGACATCATCGCCGCGCAGGCGCGCATCCGGCTGATCGCCTCGCTCCAGCAGGTCGCGCGCGCGAAGATCGCCGACAGGCAGGGACCGATTCTTCACCTGACCGCCGCACTGCAAACCATGGCGCGCCGTCCCCCGGCGCTCGCCATCACCCAGCCCGGATCGATCGACGACATCGTCCATGTCCGCCTGCTGCTCGCCGACACGCTGCCGGTGATCCAGGCACGCACCGCAGGCCTCCGCGCCGATCTCGACAAGCAGACCCAGCTGCGTTCCGATGCCGAGCGCGCGATCGCGGCGCTCGATGCCAGCCGCAAACTGCTCGGCAAGCGCCAGCAGCAGCTCGCCAGCCTCGAACAGACCGCGATCCGCAAGTCGCAGCGCCTCGCCGAGCAGGCCGCCGACGAGCAACAGCGCGCACTCGGCCTGGGCGAGGAGGCGCGCGACGCCGCCGACCGGATGCAGAGCGCCGAGGATGCCGGCGACATCCGCGCGCACCTCGCCCGCTTGCCCGGCCCGGACATGCGGCCCGACGACAATGGCGCCGATGCGATGCCCGAGCGCGGCGAGACCGGCCGCTATCGCCTGCCCGTCTCCGGCGATGTCGCGACCGGCTATGGCGAGGTGTCGCCCGCCGGCGTGCGATCGCGCGGGCTGACCGTATCGCCCGCCGCCGATGCCGATGTCGCGGCGCCCGCCGCCGGCACGATCGTCTTCGCCAAACCTTTCCGCAGCTATGGTCAGGTGGTGATCATCGATCATGGCGGCGGCTGGACGACCACGCTCACCGGCCTCGCCGATGTCTCCGTGAAGGCCGGCCAGCATGTCGCGCAGGGCGACATGGTCGGGCGGAGCGGCGGCAAGGGCGCCAGCGTCACCACCGAGCTTCGCCGCGACAACCGCCCGATCGATGTCGTCGCGATGGCGCAGGCGGGCTGAGCTTGCCCCTCCATCGCGCCGCCCCTAATCGTGGTCCAGTCGCGGGGCGAAGCGGGGAGCGTACATGCAGGCAGTGATTTTGGCGGGCGGCCTCGGCACCCGCATCGGCGAGGAAACCGCGATCCGTCCCAAGCCGATGGTCGAGATCGGCGGCATGCCGATCCTCTGGCACATCCTGAAGATCTACGATCGCGCCGGCATCACCGATTTCATCATCTGCCTCGGCTACAAGGGCTATGTGATCAAGGAGTTCTTCGCGAACTACTTCCTCCACACCGCCGACGTGACGATCGACCTCGGCAAGAATGCGGTGGAGGTGCACCATGCCCGCAGCGAGCCGTGGCGGATCACCCTGGTCGATACCGGCGCCGAAACGCAGACCGGCGGGCGCCTGAAGGCGATCCGCCCGCACCTGAAGCCCGATGCGCCGTTCTGCTTCACCTATGGCGACGGCGTGGCCGACATCGACGTCGCCAAGCTGGTCGCCTTCCACGCCAGCCACGGCAAGCGCGCGACGATCACGGCGGTGGCGCCGCCCGGCCGCTTCGGTGCGCTGGAGTTCGACGAGGATCTCGTCACCAGCTTCCGCGAGAAGCCCTCGGGCGACGGCGGCCTGATCAACGGCGGTTTCTTCGTGGCGGACCCGTCGGTGCTCGATCTGGTCGACGGCCCAGAGACGCTGTGGGAGCAGGAGCCGCTCGAACGTCTCGCCGCCGCACGCGATCTGGTCGCCTATCGCCATGAGGGCTTCTGGCAGCCGATGGACACGCTGCGCGACAAGCAGCTGCTGGAAAAACTCTGGGCGAGCGGCGAGGCACCGTGGAAGCTCTGGTGAGCATGGACTGGCGTGGCCGGCGCGTCCTCGTCACCGGCCATACCGGCTTCAAGGGCAGCTGGCTGTCGCTGTGGCTGCACGCGATGGGGGCGGAAGTGAGCGGCCTCGCGCTCGCCCCGCCGACCGATCCGAGCCTGTTCGAAGCGGCGCGCATCGCCGAACTGGTCGATCACGAAGAGGGGCGACATCCGCGATTACGCGACCGTTCATGCCACGATCGCGCGGGTGAAGCCGGAAATCGTCTTCCACCCTCGCGCCCAGCCTTTTGGTCCGCCTCTCCTACGAGCAGCCGGTCGAAACCTATGCCACCAACGTGATGGGCACGGTGCACGTCATGGAANCGCGCGCGGCAGTTGGNNCGCGTCGGCGCCCTGTTCTGCATTCACACCGAACAATGCTACGAAGATCGCGAATGGGTCTGGCCTATCGCGAGACGAACCGATGGGCGAATCGACCCTTATACGTCATGGAAGCGGCGCGGCAGGTTGGCGGCGTCGGCGCGCTGGTCTGCATCACCACCGACAAATGCTACGAGAATCGCGAATGGGTCTGGCCCTATCGCGAGACCGACCCGATGGGCGGATACGACCCCTATAGCAGCAGCAAGGGCGCCGCCGAGCTGGCGATCGCGGCGTATCGGCGTTCCTACTTCCCGGCGGAGGGCGGCACGCTGCTCGCCTCGGTGCGCGCGGGCAACGTGATCGGCGGCGGCGACTGGGCGCTCGATCGGCTGGTGCCCGATCTGGTCCGCGCGTTCGAGGCGGGCGAGGCGCCGGTGATCCGCTCACCGGGCGCGGTGCGGCCATGGCAGCATGTGCTGGAGGCGCTGGGCGGCTATCTGCTGATCGCCGAGCGGCTGGTGGCGGGCGAAGCCGCCTTCGCCGATGCTTGGAATTTCGGCCCGTCTGACGACGATGCTCGCCCGGTTTCATGGATCGTCAACAGGATGCGCGCCGCATGGGGCGGCACGCATGAGGCCACCCCGCACCACGGCCCGGTGCCGCACGAGGCGGGGCTATTGCGCCTCGATTGCTCGAAAGCACGGGCAGCGCTCGGCTGGCGGCCGGCGCTGACGCTTGAGACCGCGCTCGACTGGATCGTGGAGTGGCACAGGCAGGCCGGCGCCGGTGCGGACCCGCGCGGCCTCACGCTCGGCCAGATCGCCGCCTATCGCGCACGGATGGCGGCCCCCGTCGCGGGTTAGACCCGCCCGCCCTTCAGGAAGGCGTTGATCGTCTCCGCCATATATTGCAGGTGGTCGTCAGTCAGGCCGGGGAAGACGCCGATCCAGAAGCAGTTGGTCGTCACCAGATCGGCATTGGCCAGCTCGCCCACCACGCGGAAATCGCGGCGGCGCATGTAGGGCTGGCGGATCAGGTTGCCGCCGAACAGCAGGCGCGTGGCGATGCGGTGCGCCTCCAGCCAATGAACCAGCTCGTCGCGGGTGAAGGGCGCGTCGGGGCGGATCGTGATCGGGAAGCCGAACCACGACGGATCGCTGCGCGGCGTCGCTTTCGGCAGGATCAGCACGTCCTCGAACGGGGTCAGCAGCTCGGTCAGCTTGGCGAAGTTGCTGCGGCGCGCGGCGACGAAGCCGTCGATCCGGTCGAGCTGCGCGAGTCCCACCGCCGCCTGCATGTCGGTGATCTTCAGGTTATAGCCGGCATGGCTGTAGGTATATTTGTGGTCGTAACCCATCGGCAGATCGCCGAGCTTGCGGGCGAAGCGCTTGCCGCAGGTATTGTCCTGCCCCGGCGCGCACCAGCAATCGCGGCCCCAGTCGCGCATCGATTCGATCACGCGGCGCAGGCGCGGCTTGTCGGTGAACACCGCGCCGCCCTCCCCCGTGGTGATGTGGTGGGCGGGGTAGAAGCTCAGCGTGCCGATGTCGCCGAACGTGCCGACATGCTGGCCGTCATAGGTGGCGCCGAGCGCGTCGCAGCAATCCTCGACCACCCAGAGATCGTATTTCTCGGCGACGCGCATCACCTCGGCGAGATCGAAGGGATTGCCGAGCGTGTGGGCGATCATGATCGCGCGGGTGCGATCGGTGACCGCTGCCTCGATCATCTCGGGCTTGATGTTGTAGGTCGGGATGTCGACGTCGACGAACACCGGCACCAGCCCGTATTGCAGCGACGGATTGACCGTGGTCGGGAAGCCGGTGGCGACGGTGATCACCTCGTCGCCCGGCACCAGCGCCTCGCTGCGGAAATAATGCGAGGTGAGCGAGGAGAGCGCCAGCAGGTTGGCAGACGAGCCGGAGTTGGTCGTCAGCAGATCCTGGATGCCGATGTAGGACGCGAGCTTCGCCTCGAACTCCTCGTTGAAGCGGCCGGTGGTGAGCCACAGGTCCAGCGAGGAATCGACCAGCGAGCGCAGCTCCGGCTCGCCCACCACCTTGCCCGACACCGCGACGTTGCTCTCGCCCGGTACGAACGGGCGGGGCGCGTGATGCTCGCGCGCGAAGCGGCCGGCGAGGTCGACGATGAGCTGGCGCAGCTCGTCGCGGCCAAGGCCGTCCGCAAGCTGGTCGATCATGGACTCGCGAGATTCCGCTGCGATGCTCATTCGATTGGATACCCGTCAGATGGCGTCAAGGCGCCCTTTATGCCGTTCCGCCGCGAAATGTCAGCCGGCTATGGAAGATGTAGCTGCCGATCACGGTGAGAATCGTGAAACCAAGCTGCGCGATGATCGGCCGGATGCCGACGAGCTCGACCAGAAACGGCAGGGCGACCCAGTTCAGCGCGTAGATGCCGAGATAGTAGGAGGCGAAGCGCACGAACTCGCGCGCGATGTTGCCGCGCGTACCGAACACGAACAGCTTCTGCGTGGCGTATGCGAAGACCAGGCAGACGGCCTGAGAGATCGGCAGCGCGCCCATATAGCCGACGCCCGCCGGACGCAGCGCCCAGAGCAGCAGCGGATAGACGCCGAGGCCGACCAGAGTGTTGACGCCGCCGACCACGGCGAAGCGGGCCGATCGCTCGGTGCCGCCGGTCGTGCCGCTGTCGGCGCGCAGGGCGAAGCCGCGGCTCATTCGTCGAGCAGCTCCACGCGCATATTCTCGCGCAGCACCTCGCGCGGCAGGAACGGCGAGAGATCCTCCAGCGCGGGCGAGGTGATGCGGCCGTCGGGATGCACCTTGGACGAGAGCTTGGGCGAGAAGGGCGCGTTCTCGTCGACCATGATCTCGCAGAGCGCCGGCCCGTCCGCCTCCAGCGTCGCGCGGATCGCGTCGGCCAGCTCGGCATGGTTGCCTGCACGGGCGTAGGCGAAGCCGAAGGCGGTCGCGATGCGGCTGAAATCGGGGAAGGTGACGTTGCTCTTCGGCCCGCCACCGACCTCCCGCCCGTTGAAGAAGTTGCGCTGGGTCTGGAAGATCGAGACGTAGCCGCTGTTGTTGATCAGGAAGACCTTCACCGGCAGCGCATTGCCCGCGATCGTCTGCAGCTCCTGCAGGTTCATCATGATGCTGCCGTCGCCGGCGATCGCGATCACCCGCCTGTCCGGCCCGAGCGCCACCGAGGCGCCGATCGCGGCGGGCAGATCGTAGCCCATCGAGGCGCAGCCGGAGTTGGTCCACAGCCGCTGGCCGCGCTTGATCTCGCCCGCCTGGAAGCTGACGACGCAGGCGCTGCCATTGCCGGTGACGACCACCTCGTCCTCGTCCAGCTCAGCGAACAGGCTCTCCATCGCGACGTAGGGGTTGCAGATTTCGCTTTCGCGATATTCGGGCTGCACCACCGGAAAGCGACGGACGCGTTCGCGCGACCATTCGAGCCATTCGGCCTGCTCGGCGCTCGGCCCGTCATGGGGCTGGGCGAGCAGCGCCGGAATGAAATCCTTGAGATCGGCGACCACCGGCATGTCCGGTACCACCGTCGGCTTGCGCAGCTCGATCGGATCGATATCGACCCACACCTTGTACGCCTCGCGCGCGAAGGTCTTCCAATTGTAGCTGACCTGCCGGATGTTGAGCCGGCTGCCGAGGATCAGCAGGAAATCCGCGCTCTGCGTCACCATGTTGCCGGCGCGGTCGCCGATTGTGCCGGGTTTTCCGGCGTAGAGCGGGTGCGCGTTCCACAGCACGTCATGCGCGTTCCAGCCGGTGACGACGGGGATGCCGAGCCGGTCGATCAGCTGGAGGAACTGGTCGTGCGCGCCGCTCAGCCGCACGCCGCCGCCGGCGAACACCACCGGGCGCTTGGCCGCCTTGAGCTTCGCGATGACGTCCTTCGCCACCGCGTCGAAATCGGTGTGCGTCCACGGCTCGTCCAGCTCGGCGGGATCGAAGCCGGGGAGCAGGTCGTCCGGATCGATGCGGGCGGACTGCACGTCGAGCGGGATGTCGAGCCACACCGGGCCGGGCCGCCCGCTGGTCGCGAGATACAGCGCCTTCTCCAGATGATAGCGGATCGATCGCGGATCGGTGACCATCGTCGCATATTTGGTGATCGGGCGGATCATCGGCTCGATGTCGATCTCCTGATCGCCGAGCTGGCGCAGCGGCAGCCCGGTGGAGCGCACCGTCGTCTCGATCTTCACCTGGCCGGAGATCACCACCATGCCGATCGAATCGACGTACGCGCCGTAGACGCCGGTGATCGCGTTGGTGCCGCCGGGGCCGGTGGTGACGTTGACCACCGCCAGCCGGTTGGTCAGCCGGTAATAGGCCTCCGCCGCCATGGTCAGCGCCTGCTCGTGATGCGCGAAGGTGGTCTTGAGCGCCGGATGCGTGCCGAGCGAGTGATTGAGGTGCATCGCCCCGCCGCCCGTGATCATGAACACATCACGGATGCCGTGCGCGGCGATCCGCTCCGCCACCCAGTCCGAAAGCTTCACCGTCGTCATCCCTGCCACCCGTTCCAGATCGCCGTACGGCGAATGGCCTCGTCGAGGCCGATTGTCGATTCAAGCCCCAGGTCCACCCGCGCGCGCTCGGTGGAGGGGACGTAGCGGCCGGGGTTCCAGCCCGGATCGGGTCGGCCGAGGATCTCCGGCGCGCCGCCGCCCAGCACCGTACTTACCCGCGCCGCCAGCTCGGCGATCGAGACCGCCCCTTCCGATCCGACATTGTAGGCCGCGCCCGCCTGCCCGCGCAGCAGGATCGCCCACAGCCAGCGCGCGCAGTCGGCGGCGTAGAGGTAGGAGCGCACCGCAGTCCCCGCGCCCTGCACGGTGATCGTCCGCCCGGCCAGCGCATCGCGGATGAAGTTGCCCGCCGCGAAATGGGTGTCGAGCGAGAGCAGAGGACCGAGAAGGGTGAAGATGCGCGCGGTGAGGACGTCCAACCCGGACTGCTTTCCGGCGATCGCGCACAGCATCTCGGCGGCGCGCTTGCCCTCGGCATAGGCGCCGCGCGGATCGAGCGGATCGGGCGCGCCCCGCCAGTCCTCGCCCACATGGGTCAGTTCCCACGGTTGCGCGCCGTAGACCGCGCCCGAGCTGAAGAAGAGCATCCGTTCCGCCTTGCTCGCGACCGCGAAGTCGAGCGCGCGGCGCGTGCCGTCGACCACGGTGTCGAACATCCGGCGCGGATCGTGCTCGTTGAGCGCGGCGCTGGCATCGGTCGCGGCGTGGAGGATGTGGGTGTAGCGTTCGCCATCCGCCGCCATGGTCAGCACGTCACCGGCGACGAAGCGAAATCCGGGATGCACGGCGAGATGCGGCGCCTTCGCGGCGAAGGCGGACGGATCGCGGGTGAGGATCGTCACCTCGCAACCGAGGCCCAGCCGCAGGTCCGCCTCGCGCAGTCCCTCGAGCATCCAGCGGCCGATGAAGCCGGTGCCGCCGGTGAAGAAAAGCCGCGCACCCTTCAGGCCCGACCAGTCGAGGCCCGAGACGATCGCGTCGAGATCGTCAGCGAACGTCCAGCCGGTCATCGCACTGGCCGCTGGCGATCCGCCGGGAAGTTGATCCTTTGCTCCTCGATCACCAGCGGCACGTTGCGCGTCCGCTCCGCGATGAGGCGCACCTGATCGCCCAGCAGGCCGAGGAACAGCAGCAGGATCGCGAACAGCCCCGACTGCAGCGTGGCCAGCCCGAGGAAGAGCGCGCTCGCGCCGGTCAGCAGGCAGACGATCGTCGCGATCACCAGCAACGCCGT
>BACX01000561.1 GCA_000333335.1 Sphingomonas-like bacterium B12
CGGCCAGCAACGTGTCGTCGCCAGACCCACCGCCACCATGGAGGAGGCGTTCGAAGCCAAGCTCGCGGTCACGCAGAAGCGCCGCGCCGAATTCGCCGCGCTGCGCGACCAGCCGGCGCTGTCGAAGGACGGCGTGCGGGTGCAGCTGATGATGAACGCCGGCCTGCGCGACGACGTCGCCGCGCTCGACATCACCGGTGCCGACGGCATCGGCCTGTTCCGCACCGAATTCCAGTTCCTCGTTTCCGCGACCCTTCCCCAGCGCGAACGCCAGCAGCGGCTCTACAAGGACGTGATGGACGCGGCGGGCGACCGCCCGGTCATCTTCCGCACGGTCGATATCGGCGGCGACAAGGCGCTGCCCTACATGAAGACCGACGGCCCCGATGCGATCGGCGAGGAGAATCCCGCAATGGGCTGGCGCGCGTTGCGCCTCGCGCTGGAACGCGACGCGCTGATGAAGGCGCAGGCGCGCGCGCTCCTGGAGGCGGCGGCCGGCCGCACGCTGCACATCATGTTCCCGATGGTATCCGAACCGTGGGAATATGAGGCGGCGCGCGATCTGGTGGAGCAGCAGCGCAAGTGGCTGGCGTCGCGCGGCAAGCTCGGGCCGGGCGCGGTGCGCTACGGCGCGATGCTGGAGGTGCCGGCGCTGGCCGAGATGCTCGACCAGCTGCTGCCACGCCTCGATTTCCTGTCGATCGGCACCAACGACCTCACCCAGTTCCTGTTCGCCGCCGATCGCGGCAATCCGCGCCTCGCCGAGCGATACGACTGGCTCTCGCCCGCCATCCTGCGCTTCCTCGCCCGCGTGGCGACGACCTGTCGCGAGGCCGGCGTGCCGGTCGGCGTGTGTGGAGAGATGGGCGGGCGGCCGCTGGAGGCGCTGGCGCTGCTCGGCCTCGGCATCGATCGCCTGTCGATCACGCCGGCGGCGGTCGGCCCGGTGAAGGCGATGATCCGATCGCTCGACATCGGCGCGCTGCGCGAGGCGATGCCGCCATGGCTCGCCGAGGCGCCGCGCGACCTGCGCCAGCGGATCGAGGGTTGGGCGGAGGACCGGGGCGTGCTGCTCGCCTGATTCCGGCCGTCCGTGCGTGCCGCACGACCGGCCGCACGATCGTAACCGACTTCGTGCAGGCATTTGACATTGGCCCGTGCCTGTTGCGTAACAGGACACGAGTTTGATCTGCGTTGTGTTGGGGCATCGTCCCCGGCGGGGAGACATGATGGACGAAGCGGGCGAGCGGGCAGCGGACCCGATTGCTGAGGTGCCGACCACGGTGGGCGCGCGCCTTCGCGCGGCCCGCGAGGCGCGCGGGCAATCGCTGGAGGATATCGGCCGGCAGACCCGCGTTCCCGTGCGCCACCTCGTCCAGATCGAGGAAGGGCGACTGGATGGCCTGCCCGCCGCTCCCTACAGCGCCGGCTTCGTCAAATCCTATGCGCGCGCCGTCGATCTCGATCCGATCGAGGCGAGCCAGCAGTTCCGCGCCGAATTCGCGGCGGCGGCGCAGGCCTCCCCCCGCATCGCCTATGAGCCCTACGAGCCGGCCGAGCCGGTACGCCTGCCGCCCCGCCTGCTCGCCTTCGTGGCGCTGGCGATCGCGGTGCTGCTGGTCGCGGGCTACGGCATCTGGCGCAGCGGCATCCTGACGGGCGAAGGCGCCGACCAGCGCGCGCAGCTGGCCGCCAGCGGCGAACCGATGGGGACGAGCGGCACGCCCGCCGCCCCCGCGCCGGGCCAGCAGGCCGCGCCCAAGCCCGCCGAGCCGGTTGGCGGTGCCGTCCGCATCACCGCGACGCAGGATACCTGGTTCGAGGTGACCGACAAGGCATCGGGCACGCGGCTCTATACCGGCGTGCTGAAGCAGGGCGAAGGCTGGGATGTGCCGCCCTCGGCCGGTGACCCCGTGATCCGCACCGGGCGCCCGGAAGGCCTGACCGTCACGGTCGGCGGCCAGCCCGTGGCCCCGCTCGGCCCGCCGGCGAAGACCGTGTCCAACGTCAGCCTCAAGGCCACATCGCTCGCCGCACGCCCGGCGCCGGCTCCGTCGGCTGCCGTGCCCCCCGCGCCGGCCGGCACGCCGCGCCGCAGCGCGCCGGTCGCGACCACCGCCGCGACGCCGCCCACCCCGTCCGCCGAATCCGCCAACAGCTCCACGACCACGCCGCAGCCGTAATCGCATCCTTGGCGCTTCATCGTGGCGACAGCCGCGATTTCGGATAGGATGCGCGACGGACCACAATCAGGAAGCCTATATATGCGCCTGGCGATCATCGCCCTCCTCCTCGCCGGCACCGCCGCGCCTGCCTTCGCGCAGGACGGCTCGATCCCCGGCCGCGTCGACAAGCTGGAGCACGAGATGCGCGCCGTGCAGCGCAAGGTCTTCCCCGGCTCGAACCCTGATTATTTCGATCCGCAGATCGCGCCGCAGCAGGCGCCGCCGCCGGATGCGGGATCGCCCGCCAGCTCGGCGGTGAGCGATCTGTCGCAGCGCGTCTCGGCGCTGGAACAGCAGGTCCAGCAGCTCACCAACCAGACCGAGGTGAACAACCATCGCCTCGATCTGCTGGAGCAGAACTATCAGAAGATGAAGGGCGACACCGATTATCGCCTGAATGCGCTGGAAGGCCATGGCGCGCCGCCGTCCCCGGCGCAGGGCGGGATGGTGGATGGCGGCCCGCCGCCGGCCGCCCCGGCGACCGTATCCTCGTCCGATCCGAACGCCGCCGCCCCTTTCGGCCCCAAGGGTCGCAAGCCGGTGACCGGCACGCCCGCGCCAACCATGGGTGACGAGGCGGGCAACCAGGCGCCGCCCTCCGCCGGCCCGGCCGCGATGCCCGCGCTGACCAAGACGGGCGATCCCGCCGAGGACCAGTATATGCTGGGCTACACGCTGTGGACGCAGAAACGTTATGCCGATGCCGAGACGCAGCTGAAGGCCGTCGTCGCCAAATATCCCAAGCACAAGCGGGCGAGCTATGCGCAGAACCTGCTCGGCCGCGCCTATATGGACGACGGCCAGCTTTCCGACGCGGCCAAGGCCTTCTACGCCAGCTACAAGCAGTTCCCGCGCGGCGAACGCGCGCCGGACAGCCTCTATTATCTGGGTCAGACGCTCCAGCAGTTGAAGAAGACCAGCGACGCCTGCCAGGCCTATGGCGAGTTCGACGACGTCTACGGCCCCACCGCCGCGCCGGCGCTCAAGGCGCGCGTCAAGCAGGCGCAAGCGGATGCCAAGTGCGGGGCCTGACCCGGCCCTCGTAGAGCGGTTCAGGCGCGATCTGGGAAGATTGCTGAATCCTCCCCCGCAAGGAAGAGGATTTCGCGTCGGCGTCGCACTGTCCGGCGGTCCGGACAGCCTTGCCCTGCTGATCCTCGCGTCGGCCGCCGGGCCGGCGATGGCGCTGACGGTCGATCACGGCCTGCGCGCGGATAGTGCCGCCGAGGCGGAGACGGCCGGCGCGGTCGCCGCCTCGCTCGGCGTGCCGCACCATATCGCCCGCGTATCCGTGGCCGACGGCGGCGAAGGCCTGCAGGGCGAGGCCCGACGCGCGCGCTATGCAGCACTCGGCGAGTGGGCGCGACGCGAGGGGCTGTCCGCGGTCCTCACCGCGCATCATGCCGACGACCAGGCCGAGACCATGCTGATGCGCCTGTCGCGTGGCGCGGGCCTCTCCGGCCTCACCGGCATCCGGCCCGCCCGGCCGCTCGACGAGGGCGATCCGGCGGGGCCGTGGCTGCTCCGCCCGCTGCTCGGCTGGCGCAAGGCGGAGCTGGAGGCGATCGTCGCGGCAGGCGGAATCACGCCGGCACGCGACCCCTCGAATCACAGCGACCGATTCGATCGCACCGCCGCCCGCGCGCTGCTCGCCGCCCACCCATGGCTCGACCCGATTCGATTTTCGTCGAGCGCCAACCATCTCCGTGACGCCGATGACGCGCTGGAAGCGACGACCGATCGCCTGCTTGCGGACGCCGTGTCGGTGTCCGGCGACACCGTCCGCTTCACCCCCGGCGACGCCCCGCGCGAGATCGTGCGGCGGGCGTTACGACGGCTGTTTTCCGGGCATTTCGGCGCTCATCCGGACGGCCCCGGCCTCGATCGGCTAATGGCGACGCTGGCCACCGGCGGCACCGCCACGCTCGGCCCGGTTCTGGCCAAAGGCGGCCCGGTCTGGAGCCTGCGGCCCGCTCCGCCCCGTCGATCTATCTGATCGACGTTGTTCCATTGCCATTAACCCCGCCGATCCTACATAATCACGGACCTCTATAGGGATCGGACATGCAGAACGACGACAAGGACCCCCAGAACGGCGGCAACGGCGGCGGGGGCAATGCCTGGATGAAGAACATGCTGGTCGTGTTCGCCATCGTGGGTGCGCTGTTCCTCTTCGTCTCGCTGTTCAACAACGGCATGGGCGACAGTCGCTCCAACCAGACGATCCCCTATTCCGAATTCCTCTCCAAGGTGGATGACGGATCGATCAAGGACGTGACGATCGCGGACAACGTGATCACCGGCAAGATCGGCGCGGATCAGACCTTCCGCACCATCTCGCCCAACGATCCCAACATCGTCGATCGCCTGCAGAGCAAGAACATCAAGTTCAGTGTGAAGCCGGCCGAGCAGGGCTCGATCTGGATGGCCTTGCTGTTCCAGTCGCTGCCCTTTCTGCTGCTGATCGGCATCGCCTTCTTCGTGATGCGCCAGATGCAGAAGAACGCCGGTTCCGGCGCGATGGGCTTCGGCAAGAGCCGCGCCAAACTGCTGACCGAGAAGCACGGCCGCGTCACCTTCGACGACGTGGCGGGCATCGAGGAAGCGCGCGAGGAGCTGGAGGAGATCGTCGAGTTCCTGAAGGATCCGTCCCGCTTCGCGCGGCTCGGCGGCAAGATCCCGAAGGGTGCGCTGCTGGTCGGCTCGCCCGGCACCGGCAAGACGCTGCTGGCTCGCGCCATCGCGGGTGAGGCGGGCGTGCCCTTCTTCACCATCTCCGGCTCGGACTTCGTCGAGATGTTCGTCGGCGTCGGCGCCAGCCGCGTGCGCGACATGTTCGAGCAGGCCAAGAAGAACGCGCCCTGCATCGTCTTCATCGACGAGATCGACGCGGTCGGCCGCCATCGCGGTGCCGGCTTGGGCAACGGAAACGACGAGCGCGAGCAGACGCTCAACCAGCTGCTCGTCGAGATGGACGGCTTCGAGGCCAACGAGGGCATCATCATCATCGCGGCGACCAATCGCCCCGACGTGCTCGATCCCGCGCTGCTGCGTCCGGGCCGCTTCGACCGCCAGGTGGTCGTACCGCGCCCGGATATCGAGGGCCGCGTGAAGATCCTCGAAGTCCACATGAAGAAGGTGCCGACCGCGCCCGACGTCGACACGCGCACGATCGCGCGCGGCACGCCGGGTTTCTCGGGCGCCGATCTCGCCAACCTCGTCAACGAGGCGGCGTTGCTCGCCGCGCGCAAGGCCAAGCGCCTCGTCGCCATGCTCGAGTTCGAGGAGGCGAAGGACAAGGTCTATATGGGCGCCGCCCGCAAATCGATGGTGATGACGGAGGAGGACAAGAAGTCCACCGCGTACCACGAGGCCGGCCACGCCATCGTCTCGCTGGTCGTGCCGGGCTGCGATCCTCTCCACAAGGTGACGATCATCCCGCGCGGCCGTGCGCTGGGCGTGACCTGGAACCTCCCCGAGCGCGACGTGCTGACCCAGACGATGAAGAACATGAAGGGCAAGCTGGCCCTGTGCTTCGGCGGTCGCATCGCTGAGCAGCTCATCTACGGGCATGACGAGCTCAACACCGGCGCCGCCAACGACATCCAGCAGGCGACCAACGTCGCCCGCGCCATGGTGATGGAATATGGCATGTCGGAAAAGCTCGGCTGGCTGCGCTATCGCGACAATCAGGACGAGGTCTTCCTCGGCCATTCGGTCAGCCGCGCGCAGAACATGTCGGAAGAGACGGCCCGCCTGATCGACGCCGAGGTCCGTCGCCTGATCGAGGAGGCCGAGGCCACCGCGCGCAAGGCGCTGACCGACAATCTCGACGCGCTGCACCGCGTGACCGAGGCGCTGCTCGAATATGAGACGCTGACCGGCGAGGAGACCAAGCGCTTGCTCGACGGCGAGGAAATCGGCCGCGATCTGGCGCCGCGTGGCCCTCAGCCGCGCCCGGCGACCGGATCGTCCATCCCCAAGTCGAAGCGCCCCGGTGGCGGCGGCGCGTGGGGCAATCCGGCACCGCAGGGCGCCTGACGCGTTCGCAGACTTCGAGTTGTTCCGGGGGCCGGTGCAGCGATGCGCCGGCCCTTTTCGTTTTTCGGGAGTTCGCAGAGGAATGGGCAGGCTGGACTGGCGTGCGATGGGGCAGGGCCGGCGGGTGCGCTGGCTGGGCGGGTTGCTCGCCGCCGCGATCGTGGTCGGATTGATCGCCGCCTGGGGCTCGCGCGGCGAGTTCAGGGGCAAATATGCCGTCCCCGCGCTGGGCGCCGAACATGATGCGGTCGCGCAGCAGCAGGCCGCTCCGCCGCCCGTCGTCGCGCAACCGCCCGCCCTACCGGTGATCGCGCAGCGTCCGCCAAGCGTCCGCCCGATCGATCCGCAGCCGCAATTGGCCGACGACGACCAGACATCGCCGCAGGCCGACGACGGGGACGAGCCGAGCGACGCCGACCGCATGGCCCGCGCGATCGACCGCGCCGCGCGCAAGGCGCTCGATCGGGGCGAGCCGGTGCGCTGGCACAAGGCCGGGCAGCGCGGCTATGTCGTGGTCAGCGACGCGCGCTCCTATGGCGACCGCGAATGTCGCAACGTGTCCGCCACCATCAACAGCGACGACGGCCCCACCCAGTCCAGCTCGCATCTGTGGTGCACCACGCCGGACGGCGACTGGGCACCGGCGGAATAGGTCTCACCCTGCCGGCAGCAGGTCGCGGAAGCAGAAGCGGCCGCGCGTGACCGTCTCGCCCAATTCGATCGGCACCGGACGCGCGAAGCAGGGGCCGTCGAACACGAAGCTGTGAAACTCGCCATTCTCACCGCACGGATCAACCTCCGGCGGCAGATCGGCAAGCAGGGCGCGATCGATCGATCGGCCCGCGAAGCTCGCGTCCAGCCGATCCAGATCGACGCAGGAAATCGCCGCGCGGAACCCCGCATCCTCGAACCGCTCGACGAACGCCCGCGTATCCCGCCCCCAGACCGGATAGAGCGCGGCCATGCCGTTGCGCGCCATCAGCGCATCGCGATAGGCGCGGATGTCCGCGAGGAAGAGATCGCCGAACGCCACCGCCGTGCAGCCCGCGTCGCGATGTCCGCCCAGCGCCTCGCCCATCGCCGCCTCATAGGCATCGTTGCTGCACTCGGCCGGAATGAAGACTTCATGCAGCGGCAATCCGAGCGCCTCGGCCTGCTGCGCCAGCAGGGAGCGGCGGACCCCATGGATGCTGATCCGGTCGTAATCGCGCGTCACGGTGGTGATCAGACCGACCACCTCGTGATTGGGCGAGCGCTGCAGCTCGTCCAATGCGACGCAGCTGTCCTTGCCACCGCTCCACGACATCAGCACCTTCATGCGTCGTCCCATCGGGGATCGGGCGGGGCTTGTCCATCGGCGGGGTTCGGGCGCACAGTCGGCCGATGAGCATCGATCTGGTCGCGACCTTGCTGTGGTGGCTGTTCCTTCTCGGCTGGTGGGCGGCCGCGCTCTGGGTGGCGAAGGCGACGACCAAGGCACCGGCCGGGCGGCGCCTCGTTTATTTCGCGGGCTTCGCGATCGGCTTCAGCCTGCTCTTCGCCGGCAACCACGCCGATGCGCGGACCGGCCCGACGCTCTGGCACGCGCCGCCTGCGCTCGACCTCGCGCTGCTGGCGGCCCAACTCGCGGCCTTCGCCTTCGCCTGGTGGGCGCGCGCCCATCTCGGCAAGCTCTGGTCCGGCATGCTGACGCTGCGCGAAGGGCACCGGGTGGTGGACACCGGCCCCTATGCGCTTGCGCGCCACCCGATCTACACGGCCTTCATCGCGGGATCGTGGTTCTACGCGCTGATCGAGGCGAAGCCGCTGCCGCTCGCCGGCGGCGCCATCCTCACCCTCGTCATGACGGTGAAGGCGAAGGAGGAGGAAAACTTCCTCCGCCGCGAGCTGGGTGCGGCCGATTACGATGCTTACGCGGCGCGGGTGCGGATGCTCATCCCGCTGCCGCGATAGCTCATTCCGCCTCCAGCCAGATCAGGAAGGCGAAGAAGAGCGAGCAGGTGATCGTCGTCATCGTCAGCAGCATGAAGGTGCGCCAGGTCGCGCCGAAGCGGCCGAGCCGGTAGGCGTATTTCAGATGCTTGTACATGTGCACCGGCGGCACGATCAGCCATGCCAGCCACAGCCAGGCGGACGCAATGCCGACGATGTGCAGCGCGATCAGCCCGACCGCGAGCAGGGTCATGAAGCTCAGCGAATGGATCGCGAAGATGGCGTGATCGTACATGCCGACGTCGCGCCGCCAGAAGAACATCAACCAGATGAACGGCATCGAGATCGGGATCAGCGCCCAGCTGTATTTGTACGACGCCATCTTCAGCTTGTAGGCGTAGAGCGCGCCGTTCTCGTTGACGCCGCGGATCTGCCGATCGAGCCACGGGATGTCGCTGTGCCACTCCGTGTCGTCGCCGTGGAGCAGGCCCTTGCCCGTGTCCGTCTGGATCTTCGCCGGAAGCTGCGCGGCGACGTTGGTCATCGCCTGCACGTCGGCCTGCTCGGCCTTGATCTTCTTGTCGATGTCGGCGGTGTTGGCCTTTGGGTCGGCGGCGAGCGCGTCGGCGCGCTGCTTCTGCAATTTCGTCAGGTTGTCGGCGGATTGCTGTGCCGCCTTGCCCATTTCCACCTTGGCCTTGGCCATCCCGGCGGCCGCGCCCGACACGTCCGGCATCGTCAGCTTGTTCACCGCCGCGAACAGCAGGAAGACCGAGAAGAGGAACATCGCCATCGGCGTCACGAACTTGGCGCGCTCGCCATGGACGTAGCGGCGGGTGAGATCGCCCGGATGCAGCGCCAGCATCGGCAGCGTATTCCAGAATTTGCCCTCGAAGTGGAAGACGCCGTGCAGGATATCGTGGACGAGGCCCATCATGTTGCGATGGAGATGCCCGCTCTGCCCGCATTGCTGGCAGAAGGGGCCGGATCGCGTCGCCCCGCAATTGGGGCAGATGCCGCCCGCGCCGTCATGCGGGTCGTGCCCCGCCTCGCCGGTCGCCACGCCGCCGCGATCAACCCCTCCTCGGTCAATCTCGCGCGCGATGATGCCGCCGGTCAGGATGTCGCCGATGCCGTCCGCTTCGCCCACGCGCTCAAACCCCTCGTTGCGCTATAGCAAGATAATACACGCAAAGGCGTAACGGTCGAGAGGGTGCCGAAATGCCCGAATCCTGCTACGCGCGGGGCCATGGACATGCCGCTTCCCCTCACCGAGCAGGATGCCGACGCGCTGGTCGGCACGATGGGCCGCCGCGCCCGCGATGCCGCGCGGGTGCTGGCGAGGGCGCCCACCGCGCGCAAGGCGGATGCGCTGGTGCGCGCGGCTGGTTTACTGCGTGCGCGATGGGCCGATATCCTCGCCGCCAACGCCGCCGACATGGCGCGCGCCGACGCATCGGGCATGGCGGCGGCGATGAAGGACCGGCTGCGGCTCGACGAGAAGCGGCTGGAGGGCGTTGCGGCCGCGCTGGAGGCGGTGGCGGGGCTGGACGATCCGGTGGGCAGCATCGTCGACGAGCGCAACCGCCCCAACGGCCTGCTGCTCCGCCGCGTCCGCGTGCCGCTGGGCGTGGTCGGCATCATCTATGAGAGCCGGCCCAACGTGACGGCCGATGCCGGCGCGCTGGCGCTGATGGCGGGCAATGCCGCGATCCTGCGCGGCGGTTCCGAGGCGCGCGAGAGCAACGCCGCGATCCACGCCACGCTGGCCGACGGGATCGAGGCCGCCGGCCTGCCGCGCGACGCCGTGCAGATGATCCCGACCACCGATCGCGCGGCTGTCGGCGCACTGCTGCGCGCGCAGGGGCTGGTCGACATCATCGTGCCGCGCGGCGGCAAGGGCCTCGTCGCGCGCGTGCAGGACGAGGCGCGGGTGCCGGTGCTCGCCCACCTCGACGGGATCAACCACAGCTTCGTCCATGCCTCCGCCGACAGGGGCATGGCGGAGGCGATCGTGGTCAACGCCAAGCTGCGCCGCACCGGCGTCTGCGGATCGACCGAAACGCTGCTGATCGACCGCGCCTATCCGCATGCCGCCGCGCTGGTCGCCGCACTGCTCGATGCCGGCTGCGCGCTGCGGGGTGATCGCGAATCGCAGGCGTTCGACACGCGCATCACGGCCGCGACCGACGAGGACTGGGACACCGAATATCTCGACGCGATCTGCGCGGTCAGGATCGTCGACGGCGTGGAGGGCGCGATCGCCCACATCGCCGCCCACGCCTCCTACCACACCGACGCGATCATCGCCGAAGACGAGGACACGGCGGCGCGATTCCTCGGCGAGGTCGATTCGGCGATCGTGATGTGGAACGCCTCCACCCAGTTCGCCGACGGCGGCGAGTTCGGCCTCGGCGCCGAGATCGGCATCTCCACCGGCCGCCTCCACGCGCGCGGCCCGGTCGCGCTCGAAGGCCTCACCACCTACAAATGGCAGGTGCTGGGGACGGGCCAGATCCGGCCTTGAAGCGCATCGGCCTGCTCGGCGGATCGTTCAACCCGGCGCATGAGGGGCATCGCCGGATCAGCCTGTTCGCTCTGGAAGCGCTCGGGCTAGACGAGGTGTGGTGGCTGGTCTCGCCCGGCAATCCGCTCAAGTCTGCCAAGGGCATGGCGCCGCTCTCCGCCCGTCTCGCCTCGGCCGGGCGGATGGCGCGCCATGCGCCGATCGTCCCCACCGCGATCGAGGCGACGCTCGGCACCCGCTTCACCGTCGATACGCTGGCGAAGCTGGTCCGCCGCTTCCCGAACGACCGCTTCGTCTGGCTGATGGGGGCGGACAATCTCGCCCAGTTCCACCAGTGGAAACGCTGGCGGCAGATTGCGCGCACGCTTCCCATTGCCGTGATCGCCCGGCCGGGATATGATGCGACTGCCCGATCCGCGGTGGCGATGGGCTGGCTTGGTCGTTTCAACCATGCCCCCGGCACCGCGAGACGGTGGACGCGATGGAGTTTGCCGGCGCTCGTGCTGCTGCACACGGTACCCGATCCGACTTCAGCCACCGCCCGGCGGGCTGCCGATCCCGATTGGCATCGCCGCCGACTTCCCAGGGCCGCCCGCGACCGCGTGACGCGCCGGCCCGTTCCCCCGGAGGATACTTGCCTTCCCCTACCGCCGCCGCCCGCTCCATGACGGGTGGCCCCGCTGCCTCTGCCGAAGCCCAGGCGCTTCACTCGCTGATCCTGCAGTCGCTGGATGACGATCAGGCGGTCGAGACCGTCTCGATCCCGCTCGCCGGCAAGTCGACGATCGCCGATTACATGGTGATCGCGTCGGGCCGTTCGAGCCGCCAGGTCTCCTCGATGGCGTCCAAGATCGCCGAGAAGGTGAAGGCGCAGACCGGCCACAGCCCCAAGATGGAAGGCCTCGCCGCCGCCGACTGGGTGCTGATCGACGCAGGCGACGTGATCGTCCACCTGTTCCGCCCGGAGGTCCGCAGCTTCTACAATCTGGAGCGGATGTGGGCGTTCGGCGACGAAAGCGCCGCGACCGCTTCGCCCTCCAACCCGCCCGCGCCGCCCGGCGCCTGAGCGCCGCAGGGCGGGGGACGCATTGCTGCTCCATATTGTCGCCCGCGGGCGGATCGGGCGCGGACCCGAGGCCGATCTGGTGGAACGGTATCTCAAGCGTGTGAGCTGGCCGACCAGAGTCAGCGAACTGCCCGATACCGGCGGGCGGGTGCCCGACGCCGCGCCCGCCACCCGGACTGTGGTGCTGGACGAGACGGGGCGCGACCTGCCCTCGCGCGAGCTGGCCGCGATCCTCGGCCGGTGGCGCGATGATGGCATCCGCGAGACGCGCTTCCTGCTCGGCGCGGCCGACGGCCACGAGACGGAGACGCGAGAGAAAGCCGACCTGCTGCTCGCTTTCGGCAAGGCGACCTGGCCGCATTTGATGGCGCGCGCGATGCTCGCCGAGCAGCTCTGGCGTGCGACCAGCATCCTTGCCGGCCACCCCTATCATCGCGAGGGGTGATGGCCGCCGGATACCGCCGCCCTCCTTATCCGTTCGCACTGAGCGAAGTCGAAGTGCGGGCTTCGCGCGCAACCCCGGCGGCCCGTCCTTCGACTTCGCTCAGGACGAACCGTGTCGGATGGGCGCTGTTGCTGGTGGCACTGGCCGCCCCGGCACCCGCCCAGGCCCCCGGCCTCGACGATGCCAAGGTCGAGCTGGTCGCGGCCAAGCAGGCCGCCGCCGATGCCGAGGCGCGCGCCGCCGCACTCAATCAGGCGGCCGAGGATGCCGACAACGAGGCAGCCTGCGCCCGCGCCAAGGCACAAGCGCTCGCGCTGCAGGTGCAGGCGGCCC
>BACX01000560.1 GCA_000333335.1 Sphingomonas-like bacterium B12
TGATCATATCGGCCTTGGCCCGACGCGCGTTCATCTGATAGCGCTACGGTTCATGGCCGTCCCCGTCCCCTCCCCCGCCGCCACCGCAGCCCGCGAGATCCTCACCCGGCTGCACGACGTGATGGCGGGGCGGACCAATGCCCAGTCCAAGCTCAACAACGTCGTCCAGATCATCGGCGAGGCGCTGACCAGCGAGGTCTGCTCGATCTACCTGCTGCGCGAGGGCGTGCTGGAGCTGTTCGCGACGCGCGGGCTGGCGCAGGACGCCGTTCACGTCACCAAGCTGGCCTTCGGCGAGGGCCTGGTCGGCACGATCGCCAAGCATGTCGAGACGCTCAACCTCGACGAGGCGACCAGCCACCCCGAATTCGCCTACAAGCCGGAGACGGGGGAAGACCTGTTCCACAGCTTCGCGGGCGTTCCGATCGTCCGGCGGGAGCGCGCGGTGGGCGTGCTGTGCGTCCAGCACGAGGCCAGCCGCCGCTACGACGATGTCGAGATCGAGGCGCTGCAGACGGTCGCGATGGTGCTGGCCGAACTGATCGCGGCGGCCGGGCTGATCGACGAGAGCGGCGGCGGCGGTGCCGGCGCGCGGGATACCGGGCCGGCGCAGCTGACCGGCCTGAAGCTCGTCGATGGCATGGCGAGCGGCCACGCCGTCTTCCACCAGCCGCGCGTCGTGGTCGAGCATACCGTCGCCGAGGATGTCGAGGTCGAGCGGCAGCGCGTTTATTCCGCCTTCCGCCAGATGCGCGAGCAGATCGACCGCATGATGGGGCAGGCCGAGTTCGGCACGGCGGGCGAGCATCAGGAGGTGCTCGAGACCTACAAGATGTTCGCCTATGACGAGGGCTGGAGCCGCCGGATCAACGAGGCGATCAGCTCCGGCCTCACCGCCGAGGCCGCGATAGAGCGGGTGCAGCAGCGCCAGCGGATGCCGATGCGCGAGATTTCCGATCCGCTGCTCGCCGACCGGATGCACGATCTGGAGGATC
>BACX01000559.1 GCA_000333335.1 Sphingomonas-like bacterium B12
ATTCGAGCTCGGTCCCGGGGATCCTCTAGAGTCTGTCGGTCCAGATCTTCTTCGGTTCGGCGCGCAGCTCGTCCCCGGTCTTGCGGTCGAATTCCGGGTAGTCGCGCACGAGGCGCGAGGCGACGTCGAGATTGTACTTGGCGTCCCAGAATTCGGGCCGGGC
>BACX01000558.1 GCA_000333335.1 Sphingomonas-like bacterium B12
CTGCATGTACATGACCGCCGCCGCGCTCGACGCCGTCGGCACCCTCGACGCCGAGGCCTTCGGCAAGGGCTACGGCGAGGAGAACGATTGGTGCCTGCGCGCCATCAAGGCGGGCTTCGTCAACCTGCTCGCCGAGGACGTGTTCGTCTACCATGCCGGCCAGATCTCGTTCGGGCTCGACGAGGGCGGCGAGTACGTCCAGGGCCAGGCGGCCCTGCTGGCCAAGCACCCCGACTACCCGGCCCGGGTCGGCCAGTTCGTCCAGGCCGATCCCGGCCGGCGCGGGCGGGCGGACTCTAGAGGATCCCCGGGACCGAGCTC
>BACX01000557.1 GCA_000333335.1 Sphingomonas-like bacterium B12
GGCCAGAGCGTGTCCCGTCCGTCGGATGTGGCGACGCAGATCCGGGCGGCCGAGTCGAGCGGACGCAAAGCCGTGCTGATGCGGGTGAAGAGCGGCAAGGGCCAGACCCGGTTCGTGGCGGTCTCGCTCAACAAGAAGGACGGCTGAGGCCGGCTCCTCCTGGCGCGGGGCCCCTCCCCCGCGCCGCCGCGTGGTGACCTCCGACTGGCGCCGGCCGAACAGGCCGGCGCCTTTTTGTCGTCCCTCACGATGGTCCTGGCACGCACTGGGAAGCGAGAAACCGGCCTGCTTCGCGTCCGCTGGCAGAAACGGGGCTCTGACGTCTCAGCGCTCCGCAGCCGGTATTCCCAGCCCCGGTCCGAGCCGGGCGCGACAGCGTCCGAGCGACGCGAAGGCCGCATTGGAGTCACG
>BACX01000556.1 GCA_000333335.1 Sphingomonas-like bacterium B12
AAATGATGCGGGCCTAGCCTCCGGTCCATGGACGCGACCCAATCCGACATCGCCCAATCTGACTTAGACCGCTTAAAGGCCGGAGATCACCGACGATTTCGACGAAGAGTTGGAGATGAGCCTCGAGGACGACCGGCTCGACGAAATCGCCGAGGGCCTTGCGGACGGCGATCCCTCGTATCGCGGCTTCGATCGCAAGGTCTATTTCCGCGAGCTGTTCCGGCTCCAGCACGAGCTGGTCCGCCTGCAGGATTGGGTGGTCCACAAGGGCCTCAAGGTCGTCATCCTGTTCGAAGGCCGCGACAGCGCCGGCAAAGGGGGCGCGATCAAGCGCATCACCCAGCGCCTCAACCCCCGCGTCTGCCGCATCGCCGCCCTCCCCGCGCCCAACGAGCGTGAGCGGACGCAATGGTATTTCCAGCGCTACGTCCAACACCTGCCCTCGGCCGGCGAGATCGTGCTGTTCGATCGCAGCTGGTACAATCGCGCCGGCGTCGAGCGGGTGATGGGCTTCTGTTCCGAGGACGATGTGGAGGAGTTCTTCCGCTCGGTCCCCGAGTTCGAGCGGATGCTGGTCCGTTCCGGCATCGTCCTGCTCAAATACTGGTTCTCGATCACCGATCAGGAGCAGCAATACCGCTTCCAGGCGCGCATCCAGGATCCGCTGAAACAGTGGAAGCTGTCCCCCATGGACGTCCAGAGCCGCGCACGGTGGGAGGATTATACCCGCGCCAAGGAAGCGATGCTCGCCAACACCCACATCCCCGAGGCGCCGTGGTGGGTGGTGGAAGCGGTCGACAAGAAGAAGGCGCGGCTGAACTGCATCAGCCACCTGCTCGAGCAGATCCCCTATGGCGACGTACCGCACAGCGAGGTGGTGCTGCCCCCGCGCAAGCGCCACGCCGACTATGAACGCCACCCGGTTCCGCGCGAGATGTACGTGCCGGAGACGTTCTGAGCAGAAAGCCCCCTCCCTGTAAGGAAGGGGCTAAAGTCGCTCACCCCCCGCGCCCCTTCACCAGACCCATCGCGCGGAGCAGGATCCAGCTCAGCAGGGCGGAGAAGATCGCCACGACCGTCGCCAGCAACGTCCCATGCTCGCCCTGCGCGAACGGGAGACCGCCGGTGTTCATCCCGAAGAAGCCGGTCACCAAGGTCGCCGGCATCATCAGCGCGGTGAGGATCGAGAGCAGGTAGACGTTGTCGTTGGTCCGCTGCGCCGCCTGCAGGTCGAGTTCGTCGCGCAGCAGCTTGAGCTGGTTCTGCGCCGCGACGATGTCCTGCTCCAGCGCCGCCAGACGCGGCTGGAACTGGCGCGCGACGGGGGCCAGCAGCGGCGGCAGATCCTCGGCATTGCCCATGCGTTGCAGCGTGACGCGGAAGCCTCCCGTAATCTTGTGGAGCTGCGCGGCGCGGCGCCGGGCGGCGATCAGATCGCGCGTGTCCGGCGCGATATCCTCGGCCAGCAATTGCTCTTCCGCGTCGAGCAATTCGGTCGACAGATCGAGCGCCAGCGTGGCCAGATTGTCGGCCAGCACGTCGAGCAGCAGCGCGAGCGCCTCGGTCGCGTCCTCCGGATTCTGGCCGCCCTCCAGTCGCTCGCGGAAGATATCGGCGCTGTGCAGCGGCTTGTAGCGGCCGGTGATCAGGATGCCCGGCTGCAACGCGACGTGCAGCCCCGCGATCCGCGCGAAGGAGTCCGTGTCCAGCCCGCGCTCGAAATCGTGAAGCACAAGCCCCGCCGTATCGCCCTCGATCGCGAAGCGCTGGTGGCTGTCGCGCTTCAGCATCAGCGCGTGGATGGTCGGCGGGAGCTTCGCCTCCTCCTCCAGCCAGCGCAGGCTGCGTACGTCCGAAAGGTTGAGATGCACCCAGCGAAAGGGCGCGTCCGACGGCGGAACCGAGGCGTGGAGCTTGCTCTCCCCCTCCTCCGTCCGATGATAACACCAGACGAGGCCGGGCTGCCGGACAGTCTCCCGCAGCTCGGCCCCGCGATCCTTATACTCCAAAGCCTGTCCTTCAGATCACCTGCGACAGGATCAGGTATAGCGTACCGGACAGCAGCATGGCGACAGGCAGAGTGATCACCCACGCCGCGACGAGATTGCGGATGGTCGACATCTGCAGGCCGGACTTGTTGGCGGCCATCGTTCCGGCCACGCCGGAGGAAAGGACGTGGGTGGTCGATACCGGCAGGCCGAAGCCGTCCGCCAGCCCGATCGTCGCCATCGCCACCAGTTCGGCCGAGGCACCCTGCGCATAAGTGAGGTGTGTCTTGCCAATCTTCTCGCCGACCGTCACCACGATCCGCTTCCAGCCGACCATCGTGCCGAGGCCGAGCGCGAAGGCCACCGCGATCTTCACCCAGGTCGGGATGAAGCGCGTCGCCTTGTCGAGCGAGCCCTTATAGTCCTTCAGCGCCTTGCCCTCGTCGCCCTTGAACGGGTTGCTGTCGCCGTCGGTCAGGTGCTTGATCGTCTCCGACGCGAGATACATGTCGTTGCGGACGTTCTTGGAGGCAGCCGCCGGAACCTGGCGGATCGAGCCATATTCGGCGATCTGACGATCGATGTCGCCGACCAGCGCGCCGAGCGCCGGCACCGTCTGCGGCGACGACGACTTGTTCTCCAGATAGGCGGTCAGCGTCGCGCGGGCATCGGCGGGGGCCTGTACGCCGCCGCCATGGCTTGCCAGCACCTGCTCGACCTTCGCGGACCCGGCGTGGAACTGCTGTTCATACTGCGCCGGCACCGCGCGGTTCAGCGCATAAGCGGTGGGGACGGTGCCGATCAGGATCAGCATGATGAGGCCCATGCCCTTCTGGCCGTCGTTGGAACCGTGCGCGAAGCTGACGCCGGTGCAGGTGAAGACCAGCAGGCCGCGGATCCACCAGGGCGGCGGCAGGCCGTCCTTCGGCTCCTCGTACAGCTTCTTGTTCTTGATCAGCACCTTCATCCCGAGAAACAGCAGGCCCGAGAGGAAGAAGCCGAGCAGCGGCGAGAAGATCAGCGCCTCGCCGATCTTGGTCGCCTGGCCCCAGTCCACGCCCGACGTGCCCGAGCGACCGTGGAGCAAAGCGTTGCAGACGCCGACGCCGATGATCGATCCGATCAGTGTGTGCGAGGAGGAGTTGGGGATACCCCACCACCAGGTCGCGAGGTTCCAGATGATCGCCGCGATCAGCAGCGAGAACACCATCGCGAAGCCGGCGTCCGATCCTACCTGCAGGATCAGCTCGACCGGCAGCAGCGAGACGATGCCGAACGCCACCGCGCCGGTGGACAGGAGTACGCCGAGGAAATTGAAGAAGCCGGACCACACGACCGCGATATTGGCGGGCATCGAGTTGGTGTAGATGACGGTCGCGACCGCGTTGGCGGTATCGTGGAAGCCGTTCACGAACTCGAAGCCGAGCGCGATCAGCAACGCGATGAAGAGCAGGAAGAAGGGCAGCAGCTCGCGCGCATGCACGCCCGCCTGCGCCGAGTCGTTGTAGACCGAATAGGCCACGAACAGGATCGCCGCGAGCACCGCCGCACCGAAGCCAAACGCGCCCGCCAGGCCCAGCCCCTTGTCGAGATCGGGGCGCTGCACGCCCCCGACATTACCCGCAATCGTCGCCATCGCCCCATACTCCGCTCGATATCGGGCGGAATGTTAACCAAGGGATGTGACAGTTGCGGGTCGATCAGGGCTGCGCGATCCCGCCCAGCGCCCGCACCGTATCCACCGAGGTGGTGAGTTGCCGGGTATGCAGGTCGAGCAGCGCCCGCTCGGCATCGAGCGCGGCGGTCTGCGCGGTCACCACCTCGAGATAGTCGGACGCGCCGTCGCGATAGCGGGTCAGCGCCAAGTCGCGCGTCGTCTCGCTGGCCTGTGCGGCGTCGCGCTGGTTGCGCTCCTGCGTCACCAGGTCGCGGCCCGTCGCGAGGTCGTCTTCCACTTCCTTGAAGGCGGTGAGCACGGTCTGCTTGTAGGTGGCCGACGCCTCGTTGAATTCGGCCCGCGCGACCCGCACCTGCGCTGCGCGCTTGCCGCCGTCGAAGATGGTGAGCGCCGCCGCCGCCGGGCCGAGCGCCCAGAAGCTGCTCGCGGTGCTGAAGAGGTTCGGACCCGTCGTCTCGAAGCCGCCCGCCCCGCCCAGCGAGATCGCCGGGAAGAAGGCCGCGCGTGCCACGCCGATCCGCGCATTGGCGGCATAGACGCGACGCTCGGCGGCATCGATGTCGGGCCGGCGCTGGAGCAGCGTCGAGGGCGTTCCGGTCGGGAAAGCGGGCGGCGCCGACTGGCGGGTATCCGCCGCCAGCGAGAAGCTCGAGGGACTCTCGCCCACCAGCACCGCGATGGCATGTTCATAGGCGGCGCGCTGCGAAGGCAGGCTCGCCAGCTCCGCCTTGGCCGAAGCGAGCTGCGCCCGCGACCGCGACGTATCGAGGCCGGACGCGATGCCGCCCGAATGCCGCACATCGGTCAGCTCATAGGCGCGCTGATAGGCTTCGACCGTCTGGCGGAGCAGCCCTTCGCGCGCATCGAGGCCGCGCATCTGGAAATAGGCGGTGGCAAGGCTGGTCTGAAGACCCAGCCGCACCCCGGCGAGATCGGCGGCGCTGGCCTGCGCCTCGCCCTTGCTCGCCTTCACCTGGTTGCGGATGCGACCGAACAGATCGATCTCCCAGTTCAGCGAGGCTCCCACCTCGTAACCGTTCTGGGTCGGCCCGCTGCCGTTGCTGAGCGGGCGGTTCTTCGCATAGCGTTGGCGTTCCGCATCGCCGCCGATCCCGATCGTCGGATAGAGATCCGCATTGGCGGCGTGCAGCGAGCCGACCGCCTCGTCATAGCGCGCGACCGCCGCAGCGAGCGAAGGCA
>BACX01000555.1 GCA_000333335.1 Sphingomonas-like bacterium B12
AGCTCGGTCCCGGGGATCCTCTAGAGTCGTCGATGATCGTGGTGGTCTCCTTCTCGATCCGCACGCGCTTGGCGCGGCCGAGCATCGGGAGCGTCACGTTCTCGAGCTTGATCCCGAGATCCTCGGCGATCATCTGGCCCTTGGTCAGGATCGCGATGTCCT
>BACX01000554.1 GCA_000333335.1 Sphingomonas-like bacterium B12
AGCTCGGTACCGGGGATCCTCTAGAGTCCGGTTCCCCCCGCGAGAAATTCGTCGATCTGGCCGAGATGATCGCCGCTGCGCGCCCGGCATGACAAGATTTCAAGCACCGAAAAAGAGTGGCTTGCGGAGCCTGAAACACCCCCCTATAGGGGCGCCTCGCTTGGCTCCGCCGGTCGGCTCCCGAGCTTATAAAACGACCGGTGCTCCGTCGGGGAGTAGCTCAGCCTGGTAGAGCACTGTCTTCGGGAGGCAGGGGCCGGAGGTTCGAATCCTCTCTCCCCGACCACTTTTTTTGAGAGCATCATTTCAACGGGTTGCCCCGCCCCTCAGCGGGCGGGTGTGGCGCCGAAACGTTACGCGACACGCCGTGAACTATCCCGTCTGCTGGGGCCTGCCCCACGGCACTCCGGCCCTGCCCTGAGCACTCGTCCGCAACGCTGCGGCAGCCTGGGACCGCCCCGCCGCATAACCTTGCGCATCATCGGTTTTTGATAGCCGGCGCGCGCCCCGCACCCTCCGCCGGCCGTCGCGGCGTCCAACCACGGCCACACGCTCGATCCGGCGGTGATCCGGCGCTTCGTGTTCGAGCCGGCGCTGAAGCCGCTCGGGCGTGAACAGGCAGCGCGGGGGTTCGGGCGCTTCTTCACGCTGCCTACAACGCCAAGCCTCGGTGCGCCGGCCATGCTGACACTGGGCGATTTCGATGTGGGTCGCCGCTAACCGGCGGAGCGCAGATTCAGCGTGAACCGGGTGCCGGTATCGGCATCGCGCAGATCGATGGTGGCGCCGGCGGAGGCGAGCAGCGAGCGCACGATCGGCAGGCCCAGCCCCGTGCCGCCGGCAGCCCGCCGGCTGGTAAAGAAAGGCTCGAAGATGCGCGCGCGGTCGGCGATCGGGATACCGGGGCCGTCATCGGCGACTCGACC
>BACX01000553.1 GCA_000333335.1 Sphingomonas-like bacterium B12
GTCTGCGCCGCGGTCGGTGCCNAATCGAACCACAGGCCGGCGGTGATCGTGTGCGCGCCCGCCTGGTACGTCAGTTTGCTGACGTTACCGCCGCGAAACTGGTTGCCGGTGAAATTGCCCAGCACCGTGGCGATCCCGTCCGCATCGGCGCCCGGCAGCGACACCGGCCCCAGCGCCTCGGTGCCGAGGGTGTTGCCGTCCTCGCTCAATTGCGTGCCATAGGGCGAATTGCCGTAGCCGAACTGGAGATAGGTCGTGCTGGCATCCCCGCGCGAGGCTTATACGCGGGCGCTGATCGCAAGCGCCCGCCACGTCCCTGCTCGTGTCACGCCCAAGGAAGGCACACCGCTGCTGGAGGTGCGGGGCGTCACCCGCCGCCACGGAGCGCTGCTCGCGGTGGACGATGCGAGTTTCACCGTCGGACGCGGCGAGACGGTAGGGCTGGTCGGCGAGTCCGGCTCCGGCAAGACGACGCTGCTGCGCACGATCCTCGCGCTCGATCCGCCGCAAACCGGCGACGTGCTGCTGGCTGGGGAATCGATCGTGCGGGCGCGAGGCAGGACGCTCAAACGCCTGCGCCGCGATATCCAGGCAGTCTTTCAGGATCCGGGCGGCAGCCTCGATCCGCGCCACCGGATCGAACGCATCGTCGCCGAGCCGCTCCACCTGCTCGATACCCGAATCGATACGACCCGATC
>BACX01000552.1 GCA_000333335.1 Sphingomonas-like bacterium B12
GTCGATCTTGAGGCGGTTGTCCGCCGGCACCGCGTCGATCAGCGCGTGCAACCTGTCGCCCCCCGCCACGCCCGGCGCGGCGATCGTGTCGGCATCGACCAGCAATTGCGCGCGACCGTCCGAGATCGCGGCATTGCCGTCGATCTTCACGATCGAACGCTTGCCCGTCACCGGCTGCTCCAGGATGAAGCGCTCGACGTGGAGGTGCTTCATCGTCAGGTCGATGTCGGGGATGGTCGGCGCATTGGGGTCGCTCGGCACCGGCTTCAGCGCCGGGTTGCGCAGCATCCGGATCTCGCCCGCCATCACGCTGTCGAGATCGATCCTGGAATGGATGTAGGCGAAGGGGTGCCACTGGATATCGACCGACGGCGCGGTGATGAACACACCCTGCTGGTCGCGGATCTCCAGCCCGTGCAGGATCATGTGGCTGTAGATCGATCCCTCGATCTCGCGGACATGGATGTTGATGCCGGACGCCGTGGTGTAGGCGCCGAGCTGGCTCGCGAGGAAGCGCTTGCCCGGCCCGGTGTTCAGCCCGAGCACCAACGCCAGCACCAGCCCGACCAGCACCGCCAGCGCCACGCCGATGCCCGCCGCGAGCTTCTGCCAGAGCGGCTTGCGCTCGATCACCACGACCGTCTCTTCGCCCTCGCCGGCCATCAGAATGCCTGCCCGATCGAGATGTAGAGCGCGATCTTCGATTCACCCTTCTGCCGGTTGATCGGCGTCGCGATGTCGAGCCGCATCGGCCCGAAATTGGTGTAATAGCGCCCGCCGATACCCGCGCCGTAGCGCATCCCCGAGATGCTGGGCGTGGAGCTTTCCCCCAGTCGTCCGCCGTCGAAGAAGGGCACGATCCCGAAATTGCCGAAGCGATAGCGCACCTCGGCCGCGAACTCAGTGGAGGAGAGGCCGCCGATCGGATTGTGTTGCGGATCCTTGGGGCCGAGCTGCTGGTAGCCGAAGCCGCGTACCGATCCGCCGCCGCCGACATAGATTCGCCGCGAAGGCGCGATCTCGCCGATGTCGTTCACGCCGACGATCGAGCTGACCAGCGCGCGCCCCGCCAGCACGATAGAACTGCCGATCGGATAATAGCCGGTCACCTGCCCGGTCAGCCGGCCATAGCCCTTCACGCCCTTGTGGATCGACCCTTCCGGGCTGACCCGCGCGAGCACGCGGAAGCCTTTGGTGGGGTTCAGCAGGTCGTTGGAGCGATCGTACTGCACCTGCATCGGCAAAGCGGCGATCAGGTAGTTCTTGCGCGGCCGGTCGCCGGTCGCGTCGAGCGCGGCGCCCTGCTCGTTCGATCCGACCAACTCGGCGCCGTAGCTGTAGGTCCACACCTTCTGCCAGATCGGCGTCGACTGGCGGGACCAGTTGATGCCGAGGTTGATCGTCTTGGCATCATAGGCGTCGTAGTTGGAGCGATCGAAGCCGCCGGTGATCTGGAAGGTCTTGTCGCGCTGGCCCGCGTTGGATCGGCGGAAGGTCGCGTTGGCGCCCTGTTCCTGCGTGCCGCCGATCACGCCCAGGATCAGCGCGCCTTCCGGCGAGAACATGTTGCGGTGGGTCCAGGTGACCTCGCCCTTGATGCCCTGGCCCGTGCCGTAGCCGCCCTCGGCCGCCCAACTGCGCCACGGCCCCTTGGCCTGCGTGACCTCCAGATCGGTGATCTCGGTGCCGTCGGCGGCCTTCACGCCGGTATCGACCGGCTGCACCGCGACCGTCGAGAAGATTCCGGTGGCGACCAGCGCCTGCCGCAGATCGTCCGCCTTGCGGCTGTCGTAGAGATCGCCCTGCTTGAAACGCGGGAAGACGGCGAGATGCTTTTCGGTGAAGATCTTCGCGCCCTTGCCCGACGGGCGCACCTTGCCGAAGCTGGAGCGCGGGCCGGCGGTGAGCGGCAGGGTGTAGTCGCCAGTATGGGTCTGGTCGTCGAGCAGCACGTCGCGATCGCCGAGCTTGGCGAAGGGGTAGCCCTGCTCCGGCAGCGCGAGCGAGATCTGTGCCTCGCCGCCGGTGATCGCGATCGACCGGATCGGGTCGCCGACCTTCACCTGACCGGTCAGCGCCTTGGTGGCGATGCCCGTCGGCTCCGGCTCGGCGCCGGTGACCGCGATGCTGGACAGGCTGTAGCGCGGGCCGGGCGTGACGCTGATCGTCGCCACCACCTGCCCCGGCTGATTGGGCACGGCGACGACTGTGGAGGTGGCAACCCCGTCATAATAGCCTTCGGAGCGCAAAAGCTTGGCGGCGAGCAGTTCGTCATCCTTGGCACGCGCCGTCACCTGCGCGGCATTGACCGCCTTCTTCTTGCCGCTCTCCAGTTCGGACAGGCTACGAAACTCGTCCTCCAGCCCGATCTTGGACAGACCCTCCACCTTCATCGTGTAGCGGATGCGGGTTTCCTCGGCGGTCGGCACCGTCGCCTTGCTGGTGTCCGGCGTCGGGTCGAAGCCGGCGAGCGGCGGCAGCGGCTGGGCGAGCGCGGGATCGTTGGCGACCGGCGGCGTGGCCGGCGTCGAGGGCGCCACGGTGGCCGGCGGCGCGGCCACGCTGTCGAGCGGCGGCAAAGACGCGTTGAACGAGGGATCGGTCGCGGGATCGACCGCCTGATCCGTTGGCGACTGCGGCATGGCGGAGGCTGGCGCATCCTTACGGGCTTGCGCAGGCGAAGCGATCGCCAACGCCAATGCCAGAGCGGAAATCAGCGGGGTGCCGACAACCTGATGAAAATCCCCCCCTGAACGCACCCCATACCCCTTCATCGACGCGACACGACGCGACACGTCGCTCCCTATCGGCCAACGCCGCATCGCAGCAACGGTTCCGATCAAAGTTAACCCCGCGCCACCGGAAATATACGGGCGCTCGATCATTGTCGTTCCTATGCAGGACGAGACCACGCCCGCCCCGCACCGCCACCGGCTGGAGCGCACCCGCGACTTCGCGCATCGCGCGGAGAAGGCCGGCAAAGGCTTCTTCGGCACGCTGATCGCCAAGATCAGCCGCGACAATGTCGCGTTGATGGCGGCGGGCGTCGCCTTCTACTGCTTCCTGTCGCTGGTGCCGTTACTCGCGGCCGTGATCCTGACCTACGGGCTGATCGCGAACCCGGCGACCGTCGCGGACCATATCCGCACGATCATCACGGTGGTGCCGAAGGATGCCGCCAAGCTGATCCTCGACCAGCTCGTCGCGGTGGTGACGGCGTCGTCGGGCAAGACCGGCTTCGGGCTGATCGTCGCGCTGCTGATCGCGGTCTACGGCGCCACCCGCGCCTCCACGGCGATCATGGCGGCGCTGAACGTCATCTACGGCCAGCAGGACGAGGGGCGCGGCTTCATTATGGGAACCTTCGTGTCGATGGGGATCATCGTCGGCGCGGTCGGCGTGGCGGTGACCGGCCTGCTTGCCGCCACCATCCTCGGCTGGCTGCAGACGGTGCTGACCAGCCTCGGCCCGTTGGCACTCCTCGTCATCAAGGTCGGGACGTGGATCGTCGCGGCGCTGCTGGCGAGCGCGGCGATCGGCGGCGCCTACCGCTTCGGCCCGAACCGCGCGCCGACCGGCTGGCAGTGGATCAGCATGGGTTCGGGGATCGCGACCCTGCTGTGGCTGGCGGCGACGGTCGGCCTTGGCCTCTACGTCTCCAGCTTCGGCAACTACAACGCCACCTACGGTTCGCTGAGCGCGGTGGTCGTGCTGCTGATGTGGTTCTACGTCTCGGCCTATGCGATTCTGCTGGGCGCCACGATCAACGCGATCCTGTGGCCGCAAAAGCGTCGGCGGAAGCTGGCGGAAGCGCAGGCGCAGGCTCCAGCCTAGCCTCCTCGGCGTCCGCCTTCTCGATCTCGCGCCAGACCAGAAACGCACCCAGCGCCGCGACAGCCAGCCCTACCGGACGCCGCCCCTTCGTCAGCATCAAAGATGCGCCGCTGGTCAGCAGCGCGGCGGGAATCGTACCGATCGTCGCCACCCCCGCCTTCTTCCGAACGAAACCGACCAGCGCCGACGTCGCCAACCCCCTGATCATGACCGTAACTCCCCGGTGGACACGCTACCATCGCTTGCGCGACGATCCGGTTCCGCGCAATAGGATCGCGTCGGGGGATTTTGCTTATGCACGAACCTGTTCACCACTATCTCGATCCCTTCCTTGAGAAGATCGAGACGCGGGATAAACTGACCGCCGACGAGAAGGCGGCGCTGCGCGCGCTGCCGCAGAAACTGGTCCGCACCGCCGCGCGCAGCCGCATCGTCGAGGAAGGCGAGAAGCCCACCCACGCCTGTATGGTGCTGGAAGGAATCGTCTACCGGTCCAAGATCGCATCGACCGGGCGGCGGCAGATCATCTCCTTCCACGTGCCGGGCGACATGGTCGATCTGCACACCGTGCTGTTCAAGGTCGCCGATCATACGATCGAGACGGTGCGCAACGCCGCTGTCGTGCTGGTGCCGCACAAGGCGATTCTGGAAACCGCAGAGGAGGTGCCGGCACTGGGCCGCGCCTTCTGGTACGACACGCTGCTCGATGCCTCGATCCAGCGCGAGGCGCTACTCAACATCGGCAGACGGGACGCGCGCAGCCGCACCGCGCACCTGTTCTGCGAGCTGGCCGTCCGTCTGAAGCGGGTAGGCCTCGTCACCAACGGCAGTTTCGAGCTGCCGATCACCCAGACCGACATCGCCGACGCGCTGGGCGTGACCCCGATCCACACCAACCGCGTGCTCGCCCAGTTCCGCAAGCAGGGCCTGATCACGGCGACCGGCAAGTCGGTGACCATCCACGACTGGCGCGCGCTGGTCGCGATCGGCGATTTCGATGCCACCTATCTCCACCTGGAGGGGCCGTCCGACCTGCATCTCTGATGGACGATAGCGAACCGCCCGTCAGGCGGATCATCCATGTCGACATGGATGCCTTCTACGCCTCGGTCGAGCAGCGGGATAATCCCGAACTGAAGGGGCGCCCCGTCGCGGTCGGCGGATCGCGCGAGCGCGGCGTGGTCGCGGCGGCCAGCTACGAAGCGCGGGTGTTCGGCGTGCGCTCCGCCATGCCATCCTCCCGCGCGCGGCGGCTATGCCCGGACCTGATCTTCGTGAAGCCGCGCTTCGAGGTCTATCGCGACGTCTCGCGCCAGATCCGCGCGATTTTCTCGCGTTACACGCCGCTATGGGAGCCACTCTCGCTCGACGAGGCCTATCTGGACGTGACCGACGACGTGGCCGGCCTCGGCTCCGCCACCGCGACCGCCGAACGCATCCGCGCGGAGATCCGGGCGGAGACCGGCCTCACCGCGTCGGCCGG
>BACX01000551.1 GCA_000333335.1 Sphingomonas-like bacterium B12
CAGGCCACGCCCGCCCCGCCCGTTACGCCGTAGACCTCGCCACTGATGTAGCTTCCCTCCTGGCTCGCCAGCAGAACGTAAACGGGCGCCAACTCGACCCGTTGCCCCCGGACGACCGAAGGCGCTGGCCTCCCCGAATTTCCGGACCTTCTTTTGGGGCTGGCCGCCGCTTGGCTGGAGCACGGTCCAAACCGGTCCGGGCGCCACGACGTTGGCGCGAATGCCCTTCTCGATCATCTGCTTCGCCAGCGCCTGCGTGTAGGCGACGATCCCGGCCTTGGTCGTCGCATAATCGAGCAGGATGGCGGACGGATCATAGGCCTGCACGGAGGCCGTCGTGACGATCGACGCGCCCGCCTCCAGATGCGGCACGGCGGCCTGGACGATCCAGTGCATCGCATAGAGATTGGTCTTCAAGGTTCGGTCGAAATCTTCCGACGAAAGCTCCTCGACGCTCTCGCGATATTGCTGGCGCCCGGCGTTGATCACGAGGATGTCGAGACCGCCGAGATCCGAGACGGCCTTCCCGACCATGTCACGGCACCAGGTCTCCTCGGTGATGTCGCCGGGAAGCGCGATCGCCTTGCGGCCGTCCGCCTCGATCAGCTTCACGACCTCCTGTGCGTCCCGCTCCTCATCGGCGAGGTAGGAGATGGCGACATCGGCGCCTTCGCGCGCAAACGCGATGGCGGCGGCCCGGCCGATGCCGCTGTCGCCGCCGGTGACCAGCGCCTTGCGACCGGCGAGCTTGCCCGAACCTTTGTAGCTTGTTTCGCCATGATCAGGTTTTGGGTCCATCTCGCGCGCAAGACCCGGCGCATCTTGCGGCTGTTCGGGAAACGGCGGCCGGGGATATTGCGCGCGCGGATCCTGTTTGGTCAGGCGATCAGACATGAGTGTTCTCCATGAGCATGGTCGGGCG
>BACX01000550.1 GCA_000333335.1 Sphingomonas-like bacterium B12
GGCGGAAGATGGCGAGACAAATTGTCGAGTGCAACCGGGGGTTATTCATCTGAGCGCAATCTTTCGTCCCCTTCGCGCCAAAGAGCCGCCAGCGCGCGCCGAAGCGTTTTGCGAACCGTTCGCAATTTTCTTGACCCCCAAACTGGATGCTGCATTATTGAGAATGAATCGCAGTGAGGAGAGCGTCATGTACGATCTGATCGACCGGCCGGTGATGCAATTGGCACCGGGAGGGCGCTTCATAATCTGGGCGATGCGGGGCTGGATCCAGTCCGCGACGCGGGGGAATTGCCCGCCCGGCGCCCTCGCCCCGGCCTTCGCGCGCCATGGCGTGCTGCCCGCGCTGCCGCACCTCCACATGATGTTGGCGGAGCTCAACCGGCGCGCGAACCGCCAGATCGCCTTCTCGCCGCTCGCCTGCCATTGCATCGGCGATGACGAGGCGGTGCTGCTGCAGGTCTGCCGCGATGCGACGGACAATCCGCCTCGCGCCCGCGCGACGCTCGCGCTGCTGCTGGAAGAGGAAGCCGTCGGTCCGGCTTTTTCGGCGCTGATCACGGCGATGGCCTTTCTGCGTGAAGGCGGCCTCGACTCCATCGCCCTCCAGCACGATGGTGCGTTCGATCCCCGCTGACGCCCTTTCCGCCGGCGCATCGAGAGGCTAAGGCGCCGGCATGACGCACACCGGCGCCCCGCTCACCCTCTTCAACAGCCTCACTCGCTCGATCGAGACCTTCCAGCCGATCGACCCGAAGATGGTGCGCCTCTACAGTTGCGGGCCGACCGTCTATTCGACCGCCCATCTCGGCAACCTGCGCGCCTACGTGTTCACCGATACGCTGCGCCGAGTGCTGAACTGGAAGGGCTATGCGACCACTCACGTCATCAACATCACCGACGTCGGCCACCTGACGTCCGACGCCGATGCCGGCGACGACAAGATGGAAATCGCCGCGCAGAAGGCCGGTACCACCATCTGGGACGTCGCGGCGCGTTACACCCAATTGTTCAAGGGCGACCTGAAGGCGCTCGGCATCCTCGATCCGGCGATCTGGAGCGTCGCGACCGACCACATCCAGGATATGATCGCCTTCGCGCAGTCGCTGGAGGACCGCGGCGCGACCTACGAGCTCGACGGCGGCCTCTATTTCGACGTGACCAAGGTGCCGGACTACGGCCGCCTCGCCGGGCAGCAGACCGGTCCGGAAGTCGGGCGCATCGAGGCCGTCGAGGGCAAGCGCCACCCGGCCGACTTCGCCATCTGGCGCAAGTCGACGAGCGGTGAGAACCGGCAGATGGAATGGCTCTCTCCCTGGGGACCGGGCGCGCCGGGCTGGCATCTCGAATGTTCGGTGATGAGCCTCAAATATCTCGGCGAGCAGTTCGATATCCACACCGGCGGCATCGACCATCGCGAGATCCACCATTGCAACGAGATCGCGCAGAACCAGGCCTATAACGACACCGCGAAGACCGGCGCCAACATCTGGATGCACAATAATTTCCTCGTCGACCGGACGGGGAAGATGTCCAAGTCCAAGGGCGGCGTCGCGACACTCGGTGCGCTGGTTGCGCGGGGCGTGCATCCGCTCGCCTATCGCCTGCTCTGCCTCGGTGCGCATTACCGGTCCGAGCTGGAATTCTCGCTCGATGCGGTGGCTGCCGCACTGACACGGCTCAAGCGGCTGGTGATGGCGGTGGCCGCGCTCAAGGCCGAGGCCGCGCTCGACGAAGCGGCATGGCGCCCCGCACATGAAGCATCGTTCGGCAAGGGGGCGCCGCTCGATTGGCAGCGGCGTTCGCTGGAAGGCCAGCTTTCCAGCGAGGCGCTCGCCTTCGTCGCGCGGTTCGACGAGGCTTTGGCGGGTGATCTCATGACGCCACAGGCGCTTCCGGTTCTCGATGCGGTCCTCACCTCCTCGCTTGCCGCGCCGGAGAAGCTGCGTCTGGTCGCCACCTTCGATCTCGCTTTGGGTTTGGGGTTGCTCGATCTCGATCGCCGTTCGCTCTCGGTGCGTCCGCAAGATGCGGCCGTCACGGATGCAGAGGTCGAAGCCCTGCTCGATCAGCGGCAACAAGCCCGCGCGGCGAAGGACTTCGGATCGGCGGATGCCGCGCGCGACGCGCTCAAGCAGGCCGGCGTCGAGATCATGGACGGAGACCCGCTTCGGTGGGAATGGCGGGCGCTGCTCGCGGATTGATCCGTATTAGACCAATTTTGCCATGACTCCGGACCGATTGCTGGTCAGGATGCCCCAACAGCTTGGGGGCAGGCATGGCATTGTCGGGGACTGTCAGGATTCTCTGCATTGCCGGAACGCGACCGGAAGCGATCAAGCTCGCACCTATACTTCTGGCAGCGGCGTCGCGCGACGATCTGAATTGCCGACTTTGTGCCACGGGTCAGCACGAGGCGTTGTTCGACGAGGCATTGGAGGATTTCGGCTTGATGCCGGACATTCGGCTCGCGCCATTGCTCCATGACCCCTCCCCCAATGTCATGATCGCGCGCTTCGCCGATGCGATCGAGCCGGTGCTCATGGCGGAGCGGCCCGACATCGTTCTGGTGCAGGGTGATACCAATTCCGCTTATGCGGGCGCGCTGGCTGCCTATCGGCTCGCCATTCCGGTCGGCCACGTCGAGGCAGGGCTGCGCTCCCACGATTTCGATCAGCCTTGGCCGGAAGAGCGCAATCGCGTGATGATCGATCGGCTCGCCGATCTGCTCTTCGCGCCGACGCCGGAATCCGCCGCCAACCTCGAGTTCGAGCGCGAGGTTGTGAAGGGCCGCTGCCTGATCACCGGAAACACCGGCATCGATTCCCTTCTCACGATGCGATCCCGCCTGCCGCTTGAACGGCCCATGGGAGAACGGGCGCTGCTGCTGCTCACCTGTCACCGCCGCGAAAACATCGGTGCCGGTATCGAGGCCATCTGCGCCGCGGCCCTGCGCCTGGCTGATCGTGGCGACATCGACATTCTCTGCCCCGTTCACCCCAATCCCGCCGTCGGCGACACGGTGCGGCGCCTGCTCGGCGATCATCCCTCGATCAAGCTCACCGGCGCGCTGCGCTATCGCGATGCGGTCATGGCCATGGCCCATGCCCGCCTCATCCTGACCGACAGCGGCGGTATCCAGGAGGAGGCGCCAGCGCTTGGAACTCCGGTGCTGGTGCTGCGTGAGGTGACGGAACGGCCGGAGGGCATCGCCAGCGGCAATCTCCTGCTGGTCGGCACCGATACGGACCGCATCGTTGCGGAGGCTGGTCGGTTGCTCGACGATCCCGCGCTTCACATGGCGATGGCGCGGCCGTCTTTCCCTTTTGGTGGGGGCGATGCATCGGTGAAGATCCTCGATGCCATCGAACAATATTTCTCGTCAGGGCCTCCAGACGATCATCCATTGCCTTTCGCGCGCACGTGGATCATGGACGGCGCCCGATAAGGAGTGAGACGATGGCCACCGCATGGGCCCCCGAAAGCTGGCGCAACTTCGAGGCGCGGCAGCTGCCCGACTATCCCGACCGCCAGGCGCTTGCCGCCGCGGAAACGCAGATTTCCAAGTTCCCCCCGCTGGTCTTCGCCGGCGAGGCGCGCGCGCTGACGGCCGATCTGGCCCAGGTCGCGGCCGGCAAGGGATTCCTGCTGCAGGGCGGTGATTGCGCCGAGAGCTTTGCCGAGTTCCATCCGAACAACATCCGCGACACCTTCCGCGTCATCCTGCAGATGGCGGTGGTGCTGACCTATGCGTCCAAGCTGCCGGTGGTGAAGGTCGGCCGCATGGCGGGCCAGTTCGCCAAGCCGCGATCCGCTCCGACGGAGACGGTCGATGGCGTCGAACTGCCCAGCTATCGCGGCGACAACGTCAACGATATCGCCTTCACCGAAGAATCTCGTCGGCCAGATCCGGATCGGATGATCCGCGGCTACAACCAGTCGGCGGCGACGCTCAACCTGCTGCGCGCTTTCGCGCAGGGCGGCTATGCCAATCTCGTGCAGGTCCATCGCTGGACGCTCGATTTCATGGGCCGCTCGCCCTGGGCGGAACGCTATCAGCATGTCGCCGATCGCATCGGCGACGCGCTGGACTTCATGGCGGCCTGCGGGCTCGATCCGGAAACCGTGCCGCAATTACAGGGCACACACTTCTACACCAGCCACGAAGGCCTGCTGCTCCCCTACGAACAGGCGATGACGCGCCAGGATTCGCTGACGGGCGAGTGGTACGACACGTCGGCGCACATGATCTGGATCGGCGATCGCACCCGCTTCGAAGGTTCGGCGCACGTCGAGTATCTGCGCGGCATCGGAAATCCGATCGGCATCAAGTGCGGCCCGAGCCTGGAGCCGGACGTGCTGTTGCGCCTGCTCGATACGCTCGATCCGGCGCGCACGCCGGGCCGTATCACGCTGATCACGCGCTACGGCCACGACAAGATCGAGAAGGGCCTCCCCGCCTTGGTCCGCGCGGTGAAGCGTGAGGGACGGCCGGTGGTCTGGTCGTGCGATCCGATGCACGGCAACGTCGTGAAAGCCGCCAACGGTTACAAGACGCGCCCGTTCGAACGCATCCTGGCCGAGGTGCGCGGCTTCTTCGCGGTGCATCGCGCCGAGGGCACGCACGGCGGTGGCATCCATGTCGAGATGACCGGCCAGAACGTGACCGAATGCACCGGCGGCGCCGTCGCGATCACCGACGAAGGTCTCGCCGCGCGCTACCACACGCATTGCGATCCACGCCTCAATGCGGGCCAGTCGCTGGAACTCGCCTTCCTGCTCGCCGACATGGTGAACCAGGAAATGAAGGAGCGGGAGCGTCACGCGGCCTGAGCTGCATTTTCTGTGTTGACGGGGGGCCGGCTCGCCCATAGAGAGCCGGCCTCCGCTTCACGGCCCCTTCGTCTAGCGGTCTAGGACGTCGCCCTCTCACGGCGAAAACACGGGTTCGAGTCCCGTAGGGGTCACCAGCGCGCTTCTCCCAATTTTTCAGAACCTTAGTGCTCCCCAGCACCACAAAAGGCTGCGAAATTCCGGGCAAAATCGATACTTTCTGGTCCAATTTCGGTCCAAAAACTCCATTGAGCTTTGACTTCTCGCGACCCGCATCCGCGCCGTCGATCCACTGCCGAGAGGCCGGCGGTCCCGGCCCCGATGATCGCGACGTCGCAATGTAATGCGTCGCCCATCACTCCTCACCCCACAGGCGACGCACCTTCGCCACGGAAGGACGCGCCAACATCCGATGGAAATGATCGTTCAAGTGCGACGGCAGGGAGATCTTGTTCGGCTCCGCCCAGCGTTCGATGTAGAAGAGCGCCGCGTCGGCGATCGAGACAGTCTCCCCCACCGCATAAACGGAACCTGCAAGCTGGCTGTCCAGAATGGCGAAGGCGCGTTCGACGATTTCCCGGCCCTGATGCTCGACCTTCGAGCGACCGAGCCCGAGCGTTCCGTGAAGCGCGTCCTGCGGCTCGAAATAATCGGGTTTGAAAATCCGGGTGAAGCCCTGGCCATGGACCGTCCCCTCGACGTAATCGAGGATCTCAACCATCCGCGTCTCTGCCTCGGCATCGTCCGGAATCAAGCCGGCATCCGGATAGGACCGCGCAATCCAGGTCCCGATCGCGCCGAATTCCGTCAAAACCGAGCCGTCGTCGCGCAATAGGGTCGGCACCTTGCCCTTCGGATTGATCCGGAGGAATTCCTCGGCCCGCGTCCAACCGCCCGCGACGTCGATCTTCTCTGTCTCGAAGACGGCACCGGCCTCCTCGAGCAGGATATGGATGCCGATCGCACAAGTGTGCGGACCCCAGTAAAGCTTCATCTTTCATATCCTTGCATCCAGCGCCCATTCGAGAACCCGCGACGAGCGATTTCGGCTCCGCACCTTCGCGAAGCCGGGCGCCGCGAAAATTTCTCCCGATCACGACGGAACGTCCCCGCACCGGTCGGATTGTAACGGCGTCAGCCAAAGGGGACCGGGGCAATTTGGAATTCAGATCCGCGATAGGGCTGCTCGGTATCGTGCTTGCGGCGATCGCGGCTCAGCTGAACGACGCAGTCCTCAACACCGCCTTATCGGATGTCGCGGGCAATATCGGATTGTCCGAAGACACGGCGACATGGCTGCAGACATTGTTCATCACCGGCCAGGTGCTGGGCATGTGCTCCTCGCCGTCGCTCGGCATCGGACTGTCCTTCCGGCGCTTCGCCCTGTTCGCCGTATTCATGAATTGCTTCCCGGCGCTCCTCATGACGCTTGGCGGCTACAACGGCGGCGCCGTCCTGACTTTGCGTTTCCTGGAGGGGCTCGGCGCAGGTTTCACCATTCCCCTGATCCTGACCATCGCGCTGCGGACGGTCGGTCCTGGGGTACGGCTCTACGCACTTTCGGTTTATGCGATGACGGCGACGCTCACACCCAATCTGGCGACCAGCTTCGCGGGTCTCTGGATCGACGGTGTTCGCGACTGGCATTTCGTTTTCCTCCAACCCCTTCCCTTCTGCGCGCTCGCCGCGATCTGCATCTGGTGGGGACTACCGGCGGAGGAAGGCGAGATCGACCGGCTGAAGAAATTCGACTGGCCGGGCCTCCTGTTCGTCGCGACCGGATGGGGCAGCCTGACAATCGTGTTCGAGCAAGGCGACCGGCTGGACTGGTTCAACTCGCCGCTGATCATCGTGCTCACGCTTCTGGCCGCTGTCTCGCTTCCCGCTCTCTTCATCTCCGAGCGCTTCGCCAAGGTGCCGTTGATGAAGTTCAGCCTGCTGAGGGAAGGCAACCTCGCTTATCCGGTGCTGACGCTGATCCTGTTCCTCGTACTGGCCCTTACCGCCAGTACGGTGCCGGTGAGCTTCCTGGAGCAGGTTCAGGGCTACAAGCCGTTGCAGGCGCACACAGTCACCCTGATCGTCGCTTTACCGCAATTCGTGCTGCTGCCGCTAACCGCGTGGATCCTCGATCACCGTCACATTGACGCGCGTTGGGTGAATACCACCGGCTATGTGCTCGTCATCGTCGCGTGCCTGGGCTGCGCCCAGCTCACCAGCAGCTGGAATCGCGACCAATTCTACCTGTGGCAGATCGTCCAGTCGGTCGGCTTCGCCTTCATCGTGATGCCGATCCTGATGATCGCGACCAATGCCATCGAGGTCGACGAAGCGCCCTATGGCTCGGCGCTCGTCAACACGCCGCGCGCCGTGGCCGAGGGGATCGGCGTCTGGGCGATCGAGTTGATCGCGAGATGGCGCGGCGGTTTGCATCGCGATCGCATCGTCGATCTGGTCGGCCAGAACCGGCTGACACTCGAACAGCTCCACCTGCTCCCGGCGACGACGACCGAGGGCCCCGACACCGTCTTCGCCACGATCAACGCGGAAATATCGCGGCAGGTCGCGACGCTGACGACGATCGACACCTATGTTCTTATGGGCGCGATCGCGATCGTGCTGCTGATTGCGCTCTGGACGATACCCCACCGCACCTATCCGCCGCGCATCGCGCTGGCCGAGAGCTGAGGATCCGATGGCCGACGACGACAAGCAGGACAAGGACGACAAGAAGGCGGAGCAGCCGCCGAAGGCACGCTGGCCGTGGATCGTCGCCGGCATCGTCGTCGTCGTTTTCGTGATCGTGATCCTGCTGCTCGTGTTCCTGCCCCATCGGCGCGTCCGGACCGACGATGCCTATGTCACCGCGCATTACACGATGCTCGCACCGCGGGTCGCCGGGCAGATCGACAGCGTGCGGGTCGACGACAACCAGCCGGTCCACGCCGGCGATCTCGTCGCGACGATCGATCCCCGCGATCTCCAGACGGCGCTCCAGCAGGCCCGGGCTAACCGAGAGAGCGACCGGGCACGGGTGGACCAAGCGAGCGCGCAGGTGGCCCGCCAGCCGGCCCTGATTGCCCAGGCAGCGGCGCAGGTTTCAAGCGCGAGAGCCAAGCTCGCGCTGGCCGAGGCCGACCAGCGGCGCTACGCCAATCTCGCGATCAGCGGGGCCGGCACCTACCAGCAGCATCAGCAGGCTGACGCCAACCTGCGCGATGCACAGGCCAGCTTCGCCGAGGCGGAAGCCGAGCTTTCCAGCCAGCGCCATCAGCTCGACGGGCTGAAAGCCGATCGCGAGGCCGCAGTCGCGCAGGTCGGTCGAGACGATGCCGCGATCGCACAGGCCAGGCTCAACCTCGGTTATACCCGCATCGTCGCCCCGATCGACGGCACGATCGCGCAGAAGTCGGTCCAGGTCGGCAATCAGGTGACGCCGGGCGCCCCGCTGATGGCGCTGGTGCCGCTGCACGACGCCTTCATCATCGCCAACTTCCGCGAGCTGGAGCTCCGGCACATGCAGCCGGGCCAGCACGCACGCATCCATCTCGACGCCTACGACGTCGTGCTCGACGGCGTGGTGGCGAGTTTGCCACCCTCGTCGGGCGCGACCTTCTCGCCCATCCCGCCCAATAACGCGACGGGCAACTTCACCAAGATCGTGCAGCGCTTGCCGGTCAAGATCGTGCCACTCCCCAACCAGCCGCTCGCTCGTCTGATGCGTGCGGGCATGTCGGTGGAGGTGACAGTTGACACGCAGCTCTACGACGTGGTCGGCGCTCACCGCCGGCAGGACCCGCAATGAGGCGGCTGGCCTTCGGCGCGGCCTTGCTGCTGTCCGGTTGCACCGTCGGGCCAAATTTCAACCGTCCCAAGGTCGAGACCGCACCGGCTTACGCTGGCCAGCCTCAGGATGTGGCCAGCCGAACCTATGGCGGTGCTGTGGATACGCACTGGTGGAAGAGCTTCGGCGATCCCGAATTGACCGCGCTGGTCGATCGCCTCGCCAGGCAGAATCTCGACCTCCAGCAGGCTGCCGAGCGGATCGGTCAATCGCGGGCGCAGCGTGTGATCACCGCGTCGCAGGGCCTGCCGCACATCGATGCTGACGCGAAATATACACGCAAGCGCCAGAGCGCGAATGGCGAGGCCTCGCTGGAGGAGCCGGTGCCGGGCGCGCCGCTCGAATATGATCTCTACCAGCCGCAATTGCAGGCGAGCTGGGAACTAGACCTGTTCGGCAAGGTCCGCCGCACGGTCGAGGCGGCGAATGCGCGCACCGAGGCGGCAATCGAGGCACGGAACGGCATCGCGCTCTCCGTCATCGCCGAGCTTGCGCAGGATTATATGCAACTGCGCCAACTGCAGGAACAGGAGACCGTGCTCCGCCGCAATCTTGCCGCCGCAGACGACCGCGTGGCGTTGACCCGCAACCGCTTCGCCAATGGCGTCGCGACGACACTCGACGTGGCCCAGGCTGAAGCCGAAAGCGCCGCGATCGCGCAGAGCATGCCGGACCTGCGCAACCGCGAGGCGGCCATGGCCAACGCCATCGCCCTGCTGCTCGCCGAACCGCCCCGCGCCCTTGCTGAAGAACTCGGCCGTCCGGCCACGCAGCCGTTGGTTCCACCGGCCGTGCCTGTGGGCTTGCCCGGCGAGCTGATGCGCCGACGACCCGACATCCGGCAGGCCGAGGCGCAACTTCACGCCGCGACCGCGGAGACCGGCGTCGCGGTTGCCAGCTTCTTCCCGTCGATCAACCTGATCGGCAATTTCGGCTTCGAGAGTCTCGGTCTCGGCAGCCTGTTCGACTTGTCTTCGCGGGCCTTTGCGGCCGGCCCCACCATCTCGTTGCCCATTTTCGAGGGAGGGCGACTCAAGGGCAATCTCGAGCTGCGCAAATCCGAACAGCGTGAGGCAGCGATCGCCTATCGCTCCGCCGTTCTGGCGGCCTGGCACGACGTCGACAACGCGCTCACCGCTTACGCCGAGGCACAGCATGGCGGACAGGCCGCCGCCGTCACGCTCGCAGCGGATCAGCGTGCCCTAGCGGCGGCTGAGGATCGCCAGCGGCAGGGCATCGCCACCATGCTCGACGTCGTGACGGCGCAGCAGGCGGTCTATCGCGCGGAGGACTCCGTCACGCGGTCGCAGGGCCAGATAGAGGTTTCGCTGGTAACGCTCTACAAGGCGCTCGGCGGGGGATGGGAGATGGCCACGTAGGCCGGTATCTGTCCTCGCTCGCCGGTCGGCCGGGCTGTCGTGCCCTATACAGGTCGACCGGAAACACAGCTAACCCCCGATACCTCCAAAATTTTCCTTGGCCGCATGCGTCGGGCTCGACCGAACGATCGAGCTGGTCGCGCGTTACCGCCAGACAGGAGAAGGAGATTGGCCATGAAGGCATTGATGATCGGCGTCGCCGCTGCGGCGCTCGTGACAACGGCTGCGACCGCCGAGACACCGTCCAAGTCGGAGTTCGTCGGTAAGGCCGGTGCGTCAGACATCTTCGAGATCGATTCCGCGCGTCTCATGGTCACGTCCTCGAACCCGTCGATCAAGGCTTTCGCCACGCAGATGATCACGGATCACTCGAAGAGCACCAAGATGGTCCAGAGTGCTGCTCGCCTCGATCACGTCGCTCTCAAGAAGCCGTCGATGAGCGTCGGCCAACGCACGGACCTCACCGCGTTGAAAGCGGTCCCTGCGGGCAAGACCAAGGACGATCTCTACGTGAAGCAACAGAAGGCGGCTCATGACGATGCGCATGCGCTGATGGAGGATTATGCGGCGAATGGCACCGGCAGGCACCTCAAGGCCGCTGCCGGGAAGATCGCGCCGGTGGTAGAGAAGCACCAGTCGATGCTCTCCTCGATGTGACCGAGGGCGATAGGATGGACGGAGGCGCGCACGATAAGATCGCAGTGAGTGCGCGCCACCTGGACCGGAGCGCGGAAAAGCAGGTCGACAGCGCCGACCGGCGCACCGAACTCGCCGCCGATCGGACGATATTGGCAGCGGAGCGAACCTATGCAGCGTGGGTCCGCACAGGTCTCGCGGCGCTCGCATCGGGCATCGGTGCACGCGCGCTACTCGAAGGGACCGTGCCGCACTGGATGGTGGGCGCCACCGGGAGCGTACTCGTCCTTTTCAGCGCCTTCTGCTTCGTAGCGGCGGTCTGGCGTGAAATGGAACCAGGCGCCCCGCCACCCAAGCCGGATACACGCCGGCTGCCGTCCGCGCTGCTCGTCGTCGTCAACGGAT
>BACX01000549.1 GCA_000333335.1 Sphingomonas-like bacterium B12
GAAGATCTCCTTGATCTCGGGCATCTCCTTGAGGACGTACTTCACCTCCTCGATCACCGCCGCGACCGAGCGGTGGCGATAGCGGTGGCCGGCGATCGTCTGCGGCCACAGGCAGAAGGTGCAGCGGCTCTTGCACCCGCGCCCGGTGTAGAACGACACGTAAGGGTGGCGTTGATAGCCGCCATAATATTTGGTGAGATCGAGGTCGCGCCGGTAGATGGGCGAGACCATCGGCAACACGTCCATATTCTCGATCTGCGCGCGATCCTTGTTGCGGATGATCGTGCCGTCCGGGCCGCGCCAGGTGATGCCATCGATCTCGCCGAGCGGCTTGCCCGACGCCAGCTCGACGCAGGTGAAATCATATTCCTCGCGGCAGACGAAATCGAGCGCCTCGGTGGCCTTAAGGCTCTTCTCGTCCTCGATCATCACCTTGGCGCCGACCATGCCGACCAGCGCCTTGGGGTTGCGCTGCTTGATCAGCTCGGCGGTCTGCACGTCCTGTCGGAAGCTGGGCGTCGAGGTGTGGAGGATGATCAGTTCCTTGTCGTCCACCTCATGCTTGATGTCGTCCCAGCTCTGGTCCTGCGCGGGGGCGTCGATCAGGCGCGAGCCTTCGATCATCGCGGCGGGCTGGGCGATCCAGGTCGGATACCAGAAGCTCTTCACTTCGCGCTTCATCTGGTAGCGCGCGCCGGCACCGCCATCGTAGCCGTCGAAGGAGGGGCCCTGCATGAAGAGGGTCTTGAGCGTCATGGGTATCGAGTCTCCGGTTCGGCCGTCATGCGGCCGTCACGCGCCATATGAAGCTGCGCGCCCCGCCAATCAACACGGCGGGTGAAAAAGGCCCCGACATAGAGGCCGAAAGACAACAGGTCGCGCGCCGGCAGCCACCAGAGCGGCGCGGCGCGGCGACCCGTGATGACGTCGATCCGCTCGGCCAGCGTCAGGCGGGCGAGAAGGGCGACGAAGGGCACCCACCAGCCGGCGCCTGCGATCCAGGCGATCAGGCCCCAGACCAGCGGGTAGGTGACGACGCTGCCGGCATAGCCCGCCGGATCGAGCATCCGCACGGTGGCGTTCCAGCGCAGTTCGTGCGCGGCGAGCGCGGCGAGGCTCGTCTCGGTGCAGCCGTGGGTGACGATCGGCGCCGGCACGACGACCTTGAGGCCGAGTTCGCGCACCGCCATGCCGATGGCATTGTCGTCGGCGAGCAGATCCCTGAAACGCTCGAACCCGCCTATCGCGTCGAGAGTATCGTGGCGCATCGCGATGGTGGAACCCATGCAGGGTTTCGCCAGCCCGGTGGCTAGCCCGACCATCACGCTCGGCAGGAAGCCCCAGCTGATTCCGGCGGCCGCCATGCGCGACCAGCCGTTCGTCTCTCCCCGCCCGCTATAGAGCAGGGTGACGGCGCCGACGCCCGGTTCTTCCAGCGCGGCGGCGATGCGGGTGGCGTAGTCGCGCGGCGCGCTCATGTCGCTGTCGGAGAGGATGACGATCTCGCCGTCCGCCTCGCGCATCATGTTGATGAGGTTGGAGACCTTGGCGTTCGATCCGTGCCGGGCGGGATCGATCACCGTGCGCGCGGTCGCCGGCACGGCGGCGAGAGCGGGGTCGTCGGCGCGCGAGACGCCGCACACCATCGCGATCGGCCCGCCATAATCCTGATCGAGAAAGCCGGAGAGTTTCGCGGCCAGCTCCGGCTCCGGCCCGTGCAGCGGCTTGAGCATGGTGATCGACGGCGTCGCTACCGGGCGCTTCGCGGGCGTGCCCTGCCACCGCCCGGCCAACGCGGCCCCCGCCAGATTGTACGCGACACCCACCATCGCGACGATCGCTAGGATATCGGGGATGAAGGCGGGCACTCCGTTTCCTTAAAGCGGTGTCATCATGGGGTCGGGGGTTCCCAAATGCCTCCGTGCCGCCCTAGAAGCCAGCCCGATGAAGGGGTCCATCCTGATAACCGGCGTGTCGGGCTTCGTCGGCGCGGCCGTCGCCAAGGCCTTCGCCGCCGACGGCTGGCGGGTTAAGGGCCTCGCCCGCGCCTCCAGCCCGGCGACCAATCTCGAGGGCTTTCCCGGCGAGATCATGCGCGGCGACATGCTCGATCCAGCCGCGATGGCGCGTGCGCTGGAGGGCTGCGACGCGCTCGCCCACGTCGCGGCCGACTACCGGCTGTGGGCGCCCGACCCTGAAGAGATCGTCCGCCACAATCTCGAAGGCACGCGCGTCGTGATGGAGGCGGCGCTGGCGGCGGAGTGCAAGCGCATCGTCTACACCAGCAGCGTCGCGACGATCGCGCCGCTCCCCGGCGGGGCGGCGGGAGAGGATCGCCCCCTGACCGAGCAGACCGCGATCGGTGCCTACAAGCGCTCCAAGGTGGTGGCCGAGCGGCTGGTCGAGCGGATGGTGGCGGAGCGCGGCCTTCCCGCGACGATCGTCAATCCATCCACCCCGATCGGCCCGCGCGACGTGAAGCCGACGCCGACGGGGCGGATTCTCGTCGAGGCGGCGACCGGCAAGATCCCCGCCTTCGTCGATACCGGTCTCAACATCGTCCATGTCGACGATGTCGCGCGCGGGCATGTGCTGGCGCTGGAAAAGGGCGCGTTCGGTCGCCGCACGATCCTCGGCGGCGAGGACGTGATGCTCAAGGATCTGCTCGCCGAGGTGGCGCGCCGGGTCGGTCGCAAGCCGCCGACGATCAGCCTGCCGATCGCGCCGCTGATGCCGCTCGCCACGGTGTCGGAAGCGTGGGGCCGGGTCACGGGCAAGGAGCCGATGCTGACCCGCGATGCGCTGAAGATGGCGCGCTACAAGATGTTCTTCTCGTCCGAGCGGGCGAAGGCGGAGCTGGGCTACACATACCGGCCGTGGCAGCAGGCGGTGGGCGACGCGCTCGACTGGTTCGCCAAGCAGGGCATGATCTGATGCTGATCGCCTTGCTCTCCCTGCTGATCTGGGTCGGCCTGCTCGCCTTTCGCGAGCAGTTCTGGCTGGCGCGCGACACCGACGAGGCGCCGGTGCCCGATCCGGCCGCGTGGCCCGCCGTCACCGCGGTCATTCCGGCGCGCGACGAGGCGGAGGTGATCGGCCGCGCCATCGCCAGCCACGTCGCGCAGAACTATCCGGGCGATTTCCGCATCGTGCTGGTCGATGACAGTTCCAGCGACGGCACCGCGCAGATCGCTCGGCAGACGGCGCAGGAATCGGATCGCCTGACCGTCATCGCCGGCACGCCGCCGCCTGCGGGCTGGACGGGCAAGCTGTGGGCGATGCGCAACGGGGTGGAGCAGGTGGGCGATGCGCCGGACTACCTTTGGTTCACCGATGCGGATATCGCCCACGCGCCCGATACGTTGCGTTCGCTGGTCGCGCGGTCCGAGCGTGACAGGCTGGTGCTCAATTCGCTGATGGCGGAGCTGCGCTGCGACAGTCTCGCCGAGAAGGCGATGATTCCGGCGTTCGTGCTGTTCTTCCAGATGCTCTACCCGTTCCGCCTCGTAAACCGACCCCAGGCGAAGCTGGCGGCGGCGGCGGGCGGCTGCATGTTGGTGAAGCGCGAGGCGCTGGCCAAGGCGGGCGGCCTCCAGGTGATCGCCGACGCCATCATTGACGATTGCGCGATGGGCGAGACGATGAAACGGCAAGGCCCGATCCGCCTTTCGCTCACCCGCCGATCGGTGAGTCTGCGCCCTTATGGCGGCTGGGGCGAGATCGTCGCGATGATCAGTCGATCGGCCTATGCGCAGCTCGATTACTCGCCGCTGCTGTTGGCGGGGACGATGATCGGCCTGCTGCTGATGTTCGTGGCGCCGGTGGGGCTGACGCTCTTCGGCAGCGGCGGCGCGCGGCTTTGCGGCGCGCTGGCATGGGCGGCCATGGTGGTCTGCTACCAGCCGATGCTGCGCTTCTACCGGCAATCGCCGCTCTGGGGGCTTGCCATGCCCGGCATCGGCATGATTTACGCCGCCGCGACATTTCTGTCCGCCTGGCAGCATTGGAACGGCCGCGGCGGCATGTGGAAGGGGCGGGCGCAGGCTCGAGGAACATGAACGCGACGGCTGCGGATCTGGCCTCGGGCAAGGGCCACAAGGACGAGAATTTCCCGGTCGCCAGCAAGCTGGTGGCGCCGCAATATCGCGCGCCGATCATGGCTTTCTACCGCTTCGCGCGCCTTGCCGACGACATCGCCGATCACGAGACCGTGCCCGCCGACCAGAAGCTGGAGCGGCTGGAGATCATGCGGATGGGCATCACCGGCGAGTGCGATGCGGAACCATCGGCCGTCGCGCTGCGGCAGGTGATGGCCGAGCGGAAGCTCGATCCCGTCCATGCGCTCGATCTGCTGGAGGCGTTCCGCCGCGACGTCACCAAGCTGCGCTATGGCAGCTGGGACGAGCTGACCGATTATTGCCGCTATTCGGCGAATCCGGTGGGCCGCTTCGTGCTCGATGTGCATGGCGAGGACCGGGCGCTGTGGCCCGCCAACGATGCGCTGTGCACAGCGTTGCAGGTGATCAACCACCTGCAGGATTGCGGGAAGGACTACCGCCTGCTCGATCGCGTCTACCTGCCCCAGGACATGCTCGCCACCGTCGGCGCGCGGACGGCGGAACTGGGCGAGGACAAGGCGTCGCCGGCCCTGCTCACCGTGATCCAGGCCTGCGCCGAGCGGACCCAGCATCTGCTCGCTGACGCGGCACCCTTCGCGCGCCGGATCAGGGATCGCCGGCTCGGCGTCGAGGTGGCGGTGATCCAGCGCCTCGCGGTCAGCCTCACGGCGCGGCTGCGTCGCCGCGATCCGCTGAGCGAGCGCGTCCATCACGGCAAGGCGGAGGCCCTGCTGCTCGCGTCCGGTGCTGCGCTGGGAAGGTTCGTCCGGCCGTGAGCGCACCGTCGGCTTCGGGTTCCTCCTTCTACGCGGGGATGAAGGTGCTGCCGCGCCCCGAGCGGCACGCCATGTACGCGCTCTACGATTTCTGCCGCATCGTCGACGACATCGCCGACGACATGCAGGGGGATCGGCCGTCGCGCGCCGCCAGCTCATCGCGCGC
>BACX01000548.1 GCA_000333335.1 Sphingomonas-like bacterium B12
GCCAAACGGCGAGCACCTTCGCCTCGAAATACGGGCGGCGCCACCACGGCATCGTGCGCCGCCACCACGCGACCCAGTTGACGAAGAACAGGATATGCCGCCCTTCCTCGCGCATCACCGGCTCGAACGTGTCGATCAGCGCCTTGGGAAAGAAGCCGGTATCCTTGGCGATCTTGAACAGGCCGAAGCCGAAGAAACTGTCGATGCACTCCGAATAGCCGGAGCGCATGAAGGCCCATTCCGCGTCCTTGGGCTTCACGTAATCGGGTTCGGGCTCCAGCTCGATGCCATAGGCCTTCACCATGTCGGCGAGCACGACCTTGTGGCGCGCCTCCTCGAAGGCGTCCATATCGATGGTCGCCTTGAGCAGCGGATCCTTGATGGTTTCGCCAAAGGTCTTCACGAACAGGCCGGTGCGCCCTTCGGTCTGCACCGCCATGTCCCAGATCGGCAGCGAGACGATGCGCTGGCGTGTCTCCTCCTCCAGCTCGGGCCATTCGATCAGCGCCGGCTGATAGGGATCGTGCGTGTCGAGCAACTGGCGGCACATCAGGCGCAGATGCGCCTCGGAGCCGAGCCGGACGGTTTCCTGAGGGCCGGGCGCCGGGGCCTCGATCTTTTCCATCACGCTCATGCCGCTTGCTCCTTTTCGATCGTGAAGTCGGCGAAACGACCGAGCGTTACGTCTTGCTCCCTGACTTTGGCCTTTACGGCCGGATCGACCAAACCGGCGAGTTCCGCGCGATATTCGTAGCCCGGCGCCGAGCCGGGATAGGCATCCCCGGTCGCCGGGTGGGTGTAGATTTCGGTGAGGCCGGGCGGCAGGCGCTCGATCAGTGCCTGGAGCCGATCCGCCGTCATGTGGCCGGACCAGGCGAGGCCGAGCACCCGGTCTGGCACCGCGAGGCCGGCGCGGCGGAAGCGGTTTGCGAGGCTCTTCGCATAAGGCCCGGCGATGCGGCCGGCGAGGGTGGGCTTCACCGGCTCGATCGCACCGATCAGATCGAGCGGCTCGACGGGGGCACGCGCTGCCTTCAGGCCGTATCGCGCGCCGATCTTCAGAATCAGCCCGGCGATGGTCGGGTGGAGGTGGAAATGCTTGTGCGCGTTGACGTGATCGAGCGGCAGCCCGGTCGCGACGAAGGCGGCGAACTGCGCCTCGATCTCGGCCGCGAGCTGGCGGCGGACGGCGGGGCGGAAGAACATGTTCGCGCCGGCGAGCGCCATGTTGGTGCGGAAATGGCCGCTGCTATCGACCAGATCGGGCACCTGCTCGGGCGGCAGTGTCGGCCGCCCCTCTACCAATACCAGATGGAGGCCGACGCCCAACGCCGGCAGATGCCGCGCGCGGATCAGCGCATCCTCGGCCGCCTCGCCCGCCACCATCAGGCTGGCGGCGGTGAGGATGCCGGTGCGATGCGCGATCTCGATCCCCTCGTTGACGGCGATCGAGGCCCCGAAATCGTCGGCCGTGACGATGAGGTTGCGGATAGTCATACGAAGCTCAGCGACCGGCGGTTTTGTAAACCGCCGGTCGCGCGATCACGCTGCTTCCTTGCGGTGGCGCAGGAAGCTGAAGAACTCGACGCCTTCGCGCAGGCGGCGCTTCATCATGTCCCAGTCGCGCACCATCTCGCCCACGATCGCGCCGATCTTGCGCGGGCGGAAGTAGAAACGCTTGTAGAACTCCTCCACCTTGTCGAAGATCACCTCCGACGAGAGATGCGGATAGCTCAGCTGCGCGATCTGCGTGCCGTCGTCGTTCAGCAGATGGTCGGTGCCATCGAACCACTTGTTCTCGACCGCCTGGTTGTAGAGGAACGTGCCCGGATAGGGCGCGGCCAGCGACACCTGGATGGTGTGCGGGTTCAGCTCGATCGCGTACTTGATCGTCTCCTCGATCGTCTCCAGCGTCTCGCCCGGCAGGCCGAGGATGAAGGTGCCGTGGATCGTCAGGCCGAGCGCGTGCGCGTCCTTGGTGAACTGGCGCGCGACCTTGGTCAGCAGGCCCTTCTTGATGTTGTGGAGGATCTGCTGGTTGCCGCTCTCGTAGCCGACGAGCAGCACGCGGCAGCCGCCTTCCTTCATCGCCTTCAGCACCGGCTGCGGCACGTTGGCCTTGGCGTTGCAGCCCCAGGTGATGTCGAAGCCCTTCGTGCCGAAGCCGAGCTTGCGCATCTCGCC
>BACX01000547.1 GCA_000333335.1 Sphingomonas-like bacterium B12
ACAGCCGCGCATATCGGCGCGGCGCAGGCTCAGCCACTTGCCCAGCACCGAGGCGATGCCGCCGCCAATCTGCGCATAGGCCGCTTCCAGCCCCACCGAGGCGCCGAAGCCGTTGGACACGAAGGTCTGCCCGGTGACGGAGAGCGTGTCGCGGAAGGGGACGACGCCGCCGTGCAGCGCGTTCGCCTCGACGACGTCGACCGGGGTCCGCCGGCGCCAGCGATCGAGCGCCAGCATCAGCAGGCCGAGCAGCGCGCCGCCCAGCGGCAGCGCGATGAGGGTGGAGGCTTCGAGATGCGGCGCCGCGCTCAGCCGCATCGTGCCGGGCAGGTGGTAGAGCCAGCGCTGGAGCCGATGCGCGGCGGCGCCGAGCAGCACAGCCAGCCCGCCGCCGACCGCGCCCACCACGACGGAGAGCAGGATGAAGGTCGCCTCGCTCTGCCGGAATCGGCGCCTCAGCGCGATCCCGAAGCGAAAGACCTTTTGCAGCGACACGAGCGACTCCCGATTGCGGGAGCCTTTAGCACGGGAGACCGGCCTGTCACCGGAATTCCTCCCGAATCTTGCGGATATTATCCCTTTGCCGCGGCGACCTTTTCCAGCGCCTCGCGTTCGATCTGGCGCAATTCGGCGATGGTCAGGTCGAGCGCGTGGCGCTGCTGTTCCAGCTCGTCGGCGCGCTGGCGGGCGACCACGGCCAGCGCGCTCATCTGCTCCACATGCTGCGGATCGGCATCGTAGAGATCGAGGAACTGCTTGATCAGCTTGAGCGAGAAGCCCAGCCGCTTGCCGCGCAGGATCAGCTGCATGCGGCCGACCTCGCGCTTGGTATAGATGCGCGTGGTGCCGACTCGCGTCGGCTCGATCAGCCCCTTGTCCTCATAGAATCGCAGGGTGCGCGGAGTCACCCCGAGATCCGCCGACACCTTCTGGATGCCGTGCAGCTCATCCCCATCTCTGGTCACGCCACTCACCCCGCCCCTCGCAATCTGTCAGCCCCGCCCCGTCAATTCCGGCCGGCCTTCGCCTTTTCTTCGGCGACCAGCTCCTTTTTGGAAAGTTTGCCGATCAGTGTTTTCGGCAGCTCGTCGCGGATTTCGATCGCCTTGGGCATTTCGAGCTTGTTGAGCTTGTCCTTCAGGAATTCGCACAGCTCGTCGACCGTCGCCGACTGACCGGCCTTCAGCGTCACGAACGCCTTGGGCGCCTGGCCCCGATAGGCGTCGTCCACCGCGATGCACACCGCCTCGGCGATCGCCGGATGCTCGTACAGCGCCTCCTCGATCGTGCGCGGATAGATGTTGTAGCCGCTGGCGATGATCAGATCCTTCATCCGGTCGACGATGAAGAGATAGCCGTCCTTGTCGAGATAGCCGACGTCGCCGGTGCGCAGCGCGCCATCGACGAAGACCTCGGCATCGGCATCGGGCCGGTTCCAATAGCCCTTCATCACCTGCGGCCCGCGCGCGCAGATCTCGCCCTTCTCGCCCTGCGGCAGGATCTTGGTGGGATCGTCGAGGTCGCGGATCTCGATCACCGTGCCGGGGAAGGCCGGGCCGGCGCTGTTGTCGCGCGGCGGCGCGTCGAGCGGATTGCAGGTGATGATCGGCGAGGCTTCGGACAGGCCGTAGCCTTCGACCAGTGGCGTCCCCATGCGCTGTTCGTAGCGCTGGCGCGTCTCGAACGGCAGCGGCGCGCCGCCGGAGACCGACCATTTGATCGAGGCGAGCTTGGCCAGCTCCTTCTCGGGCAGATTGTTGAGCGCGCCGTAGATGGTCGGCACGCCGTAGAAGGTGGTGCACTTCGCGCGCGCCACCGTATCGACCGCCTGCTTCAGCTCGAAGCGGGGCAGCAGCACCAGCTCCGCGCCGTTGTCGATGCCGTAGTTGAGGATGCTGGTCAGCGCGAAGACGTGGAACAGCGGCAGCACGCCCAGGATGCGCTGCTGCTCGTTCGGGTCCATCTGGCCTTCGACGAACACGCTCATCTGCGCGCAATTGGCGGTGAGGTTGGCGTGCGTCAGCATCGCCGCCTTCGGCTCGCCGGTGGTGCCGCCGGTATATTGGAGGACGGCGACGTCGTCCGTTTTCACCGAGACGGGATCGGGCTTCCGGTCGGATGCCACGAGTGCATGGAACTGCACGTGCAGCGCGTCATGGGGGACATGCGCGATCTCGCCGCGCTTGAAGATACGGTAGCCGATCGACTTGAAGGTCGGTAGCGCGCCGGAGATCGGGCAGACGATCAGCTTGCGCAGTTTCAGCTGCTCGGCGACCTTGGTCACCTTGTCGTGGATCGAGGTGATGTCGCAGGTGGCGACCACCTGGCAGCCCGAATCTTCGATCAGGTGGCATAGCTCGCGCTCGACATAGAGCGGGTTCAGGTTGACGACGATGCCGCCCACCCGGAAGGTCGCGAAGTAGAGCGCGACGTAATAGGGCGTGTTGGGCAGGCAGAGGCCGACACGGTCGCCAGGCTTCACGCCCAGATCCTGCAGGCCCCGCGCCGCATGATCGACCAGCGAGCCGAGCTCGGCATAGGTCCAGCGGCGCCCCATGAAATCGATCGCGACGCGCGTCGGCCAGGTGGCCACGGCATGATCGAGCAGGTCGGTCAGCAGACGCGGCGCGAAGGACGGGGAATGGCTGGTGCCATTCCCCGCCGAAACCGGCCGATCGGTGGAGGCGAGGGCCGGGTCGCTCATCAGAAGGCCACGTGCCCGCCGAGCGAGAAGACCAGCGCGTGGGCGTTGTGCAACTCGCCGTCGTTGATGATCGCGGTCTGCACCGGCGTGCCGACATAGGCGTAGCTGGTGTCGCTGATCCGGGCGTTCTGGATCTTGTCGTAGCTGAACGCCGCGTCGAGACCCATATGCTCGTTCATCTCGAAGGAGCCGCCGGTCGCGAAGTTCCAGCGGTTGCCATCGGGCACGCGCGGATCGCGGAAGCCATCCTGAATGGGCGTCCGGTCACGCTGCACGCCGCCGCGCCAGGTGAACTGCTTGCTCACCTTGTAATCGAAGCCGACCGCATAGGCCCAGCTGTTCTTGTAATTCTCCACGACCGATTGATCGGGGTTGGAACCCAGATCGTAGAGGTTGATCGCGTTGAACTTGCTCCAGCCGAAACGGGTCACCTGGGTGTTCAGCGTCAGCTGCGGGGTCACGTGATACCGCAGGCCGACATTGACCTGCCAGGGCGTGGTGAAGGTCGCGCGTGCGCCATCGACGCGCTGGTTGGCGCCCTGCGTGGCGAGCAGGCCGGAGAGACCGTCCACGATCAGGTGGCCCTTGATGTGGTGCTTGATCGCCGACTTGTAGCTGACGCCCAGATCGACCTTGTCGTTATGATACTGGAAGCCGAACGAATAGCCGACGTCCCAGGCCGTTCCCTTGAGATACTGGTGCCCGTCCGGTGTGTTGAGCGCGGCCGAGAGCGGGCCGCCGACGCCCGCGCCGATCTGCTGCGCCAGCGTGGCGCCGAGCGGTCCGAGCACCGCCAGCTGCTGCTGGAGCGACTGGGTGAGCGCGCCCTGGATGTTGGTCAGCGGATCGGGCAGGTAGTTGGACAGCGTCGCGCGGACATATTCGATGTTGGGTGCCGCGCCGATGCTGAGGCCGCCATGATGCCAGGCCAGCGACGGCTGGAAATCGAACGTGCGCAGGCGCGACTTGTCCGCCGCATAGCGCGTCCAGTCGTTCGCGCCGTAATTGGTGGTGAAGCTATACGGCGAGGTCATGGTGAAGCCGAAGGCGAAGCCCTTCGGCAGCGGGATGGCGAAGCCGCCATTGGGCAGATAGCCCTTGTTCACCATGTTGTGGACGTTCTGGTTGCCGCCCACCGGATCGGTGCTCGACGCGATGTTCGGATAGCTGAGCGAGATCGGCAGCGGCGGCACGCCGGGCAGCGCGTTCAGATTGGGCAGGCCGGGCACCGCCGATCCGAGCGGAAGGCCGGGGCGCACGACGCGCGAGTTGATGTTGGTGGCATCCGCCGTCGGATCGATGAAGCTCAGGCCGACATAGTTCTGGAAGCCGGAAATGCCGCCGATCGCGGCGGGGTTCCACCATTGCTGCTGGGCGCCCTGTTCCGAGACTTCGCCCGAAAAGGCGCGGCCGACGGCCTTGGTGGACTGTTCCTGCAGGTAGAAGGCGGCGGCGTTCGCCTGGGCCGCCAGGCCCGTCGCCGCCGCCAGTGCGGCGGAGGCGAGGAGCGCGGTCTTTTTGATTGTCATGTTCTCTCCCTAATCCCTTGTTCCGGTCTACGGGCCGGCTCCGCGCCAACGCAGGTCGGCGATTACGGGTCCGTCCGCGAGACTCCGGGGCGTATTATTTGACCCGGGTCCACGTGTCGGTCTTGCAGGCCGGCCAGATGATGCAGCCGCGCAGCTTGAGCGAATTGGCGTCCACCGGCGTGATCTTGCCGCTGTAGGTGCCGCCGTCGTTGGGATTGTAGACCTTGCCGCCAGTCCAGGCGCCGTCATCCCAGCTGAAGCCGCTGAGCATCTGGATACCCTTGAGCTGGCGGCCGCGCAGGCTGGCGTCCTTGTTGTTGACGTCCTTGGCGGCGGGGTTGGCCTTGATGTCGTCGCCGCTTTCCAGCGTGCCGCAGATCGAGCTGCCGCATTTCTGGATATTGATGATGCCGTTCTTGGTCGGCGAATGCCAGGTGCCGATCACCGAATCGGCCGACGGAGCGGCGAGGAACGCCGCGAAAAGCATGGGCAACATGAGGCCTCTCCTCCTCGACTGGAACATCTCGACCCGGCTTGCGCTCTTGTCGGCGCATGGGGCCACCGCCTGCCGCTACGGCGAGGCGACTCGTATCTTGTGACGCAAAAATTGGTTGACGTATAGGGAAATCGTCGCACCTTTAAGGCAACTCGGCGACGCTCTATATCGAGGGCGCCGTTATTCAGGAGAGGATTCGGATGTCCGACGTCGTGATCGCGGGTTACGCCCGCTCGCCCTTCACTCTGGCGAACAAGGGCGCGCTGGCCCGCACCCGCCCCGACGATCTGGCCGCCCAGACGATTCGCGGGCTGCTGGAGCGCACCAAGGTCGACCCGGCCGAGATCGAGGACATCGTTCTCGGCTGCGCCTTCCCCGAGGGGGAGCAGGGCCTGAACGTCGCACGCCTGATCGGGTTGCTTGCCGATCTTCCGCTGCAGGTCGGCGGCGTCACCATCAATCGCTTCTGCGGCTCCTCGATGAGCGCGATCCACTATGCGATGGGCCAGATCGCGATCGGCGCGGGCGAGGCGTTCATCGCCGCCGGCATCGAATCGATGAGCCGGATCCCGATGGGCGGCTTCAACCCGATGCCCAGCCCCGAACTCTACGCCAAGCGCCCCGGCGCCTACATGGGCATGGGCGAGACGGCCGAGAATGTCGCCCGCGACTACCAGATCCCGCGCGCCGAGCAGGAAGCGCTCGCCGTGAAGAGCCAGCAGAAGGCCGCCGCCGCGCGCTCGGCCGGCAAGCTCGCCGATGAGATCGTGCCGATCAAGACCAAGGGCGGCGACGTCACCGAGGACGGCATCATCCGCCCCGAGACGACCGCCGACGTGCTCGCCGGCCTCAAGCCCGCCTTCGACAAGGAGGGCACCGTCACCGCCGGCACCTCCTCGCCGCTGACCGACGGCGCGTCCGCCGTGCTGGTCACGTCCGAGGCGTTCGCGAAGAAGCACGGCCTCAAGATCCTCGCCAAGATCAAGGCGGTCGGCATCATGGGCTGCGCGCCCGAGACGATGGGCCTCGGCCCGATCGGCGCTTCGAAGAAGGCGCTGGAGCGCGCCGGCATCACCGCCGCCGACCTCGACGTGGTGGAGATCAACGAGGCGTTCGCGTCCCAGGCCATCGCCTGCATCCGCGATCTCGGCCTGAAGGAAGAGACGATCAACATCGACGGCGGCGCGATCGCCATCGGCCACCCGCTCGGCGCCACCGGCGCGCGCATCGTCGGCAAGGCGGCGGCCCTGCTGGAGCGCGAAGGCGGCAAGTACGCGCTCGCCACCCAGTGCATCGGCGGCGGGCAGGGCATCGCGACGGTTCTGGAGCGCGCATAACATGGTGGGCGAGATCAAGAAGGTCTGCGTCATCGGCTCCGGCACGATGGGCGCGGGCATCGCCGCACAGGTCGCCAATGCGGGCGTCCCCGTGCTCCTGCTCGACATCGTGCCCAAGGAGGGCAGCGACCGCGATGCCATCGCCAAGGGTGCCGTCGCCAAGATGCTCAAGACCGACCCGGCGCCCTTCATGTCGAAGCGCGCCGCCAAGCTGGTCGAGACCGGCAATATCGACGACCATCTCGACAAGGCCGGCGAATGCGACTGGATCGTCGAGGCGATCGTCGAGCGGCTCGACATCAAGCAGTCGCTCTACGCGAAGCTGGAGAAGGTGAAGAAGCTCGGCGCGGCGATTTCGTCCAACACCTCGACCATTCCGCTCGGCCATCTCGTCGAGGGCCGGACGGACCAGTTCAAGCGCGACTTTCTGATCACCCACTTCTTCAACCCGCCGCGCTACATGCGGCTGCTGGAGATCGTGGCCGGGCCGGAGACCGATGCGGCGCTCGTCGCCAAGGTCGAGGCCTTCGCCGACCGCGCGATGGGCAAGCGCGTGATCCACACGCACGACACGCCGGGCTTCATCGCCAACCGGCTCGGCACCTACTGGCTGGCGATCGCGGTCAACGCCGCGATGGACCTTGGCGTCACCGTCGAGGAAGCGGACCAGATCGGCGGCCGCCCGATGGGCGTGCCCAAGACCGGCATCTTCGGCCTGATCGACCTCGTCGGCGTCGATCTGATGCCTTTGCTGTCCAAGAGCCTCGGCGACACTTTGCCCAAGGGTGACCCGTATTTCGACACGATCCGGCCGATGCCGCTCGTCGAGAAGATGATCGCGGAAGGGTATACCGGCCGCAAGGGCAAGGGCGGCTTCTACAAGCTCGAAAAGGGCAAGGACGGCAAGCGGACCAAGCTGTCGCTCGACCTCGCCTCGGGCGAATATCGCGCCGAGCAGAAGCCCGCATCGCTCCCCGGCAAGGCCGAGCGCGATCTTGCCGCTTTGGTGACGGCGCCGGGCAAGGTCGGTGAGTATGCGTGGGCGGTACTCGGCCCGGTCCTCTCCTACGCGGCCAAGCTGGTCGGCGAGGCGGCGGATGACATCGTCGCGATCGATGACGCGATGAAGCTCGGCTACAACTGGAAGTTCGGTCCGTTCGAGCTGATCGACAAGCTCGGGCCGGGCAAGCTCGCCGAGCGTCTGGCGGCCGAGGGCAAGCCGGTGCCGGCTTTGCTCAAGGCGGTGGGCGACAAGCCTTTCTACCGGATCGAGAATGGCAAGCGCCAGTATCTGACGGCCGAGGGCGCCTATCACGACGTGAAGCGCGCCGAGGGCGTCGAACTGCTCGAGGACATCAAGCTGGGTGCCGAACCGCTCGCCAGGACCGGCTCCGCCGCGCTCTGGGACGTCGGCGACGGTGTCGCGGCGATCGAGTTCACCGGCAAGATGAACGCGCTCGACGAGGAGGTGATCAAGCTGATCAACCTCGCCATCCCGATCGTGAAGGCGCAATTCAAGGCGCTGGTGATCTACAACGAGGGCAGCAACTTCTCGGCCGGCGCCAATCTCGGCCTCGCCATGTTCGCGGTGAACATCGCGGCGTGGAGCGAGATCGAGAAGCTCATCGCGGGCGGCCAGGCCGCGTTCAAGGCGCTGAAATACGCGCCCTTCCCGGTGATCGCGGCGCCGGCGGGCCTCGCGCTCGGCGGCGGATGCGAGATCTGCCTGAACTCGGATGCGATCCAGGCCCATGCCGAGACCTATATCGGCCTGGTCGAAACCGGCGTCGGCCTGGTGCCGGGCTGGGGCGGCAACGGCGAGATGCTCGATCGCGCCGCCAAGGCCAAGATGATGCCCAAGGGGCCGATGCCGCCGCTCGCGAAGGTGTTCCAGACGGTCTCGACCGCGACCGTCGCCAAGTCGGCGGCGGAGGCGAAGGAGCAGATGTTCCTGCGCGAGTCCGACGGCATCACCATGAACCGCGATCGCCTGCTGGCGGACGCCAAGGCGAAGGCGCTGTCGTTGGTCGATGGTTACGCCCCGCCCGAGCCGCCGGTGTTCAAGCTGGCGGGTGCCTCTGGCCGCACCGGCCTCAACATGGCGGTGCGCGACTTCCAGAAGAAGGGCGTCGCCACCGCCTATGACGGCGTCGTCGCCGATCGTCTCGCCGAGGTGCTGACCGGCGGCGAGGCCGATCTGATCGATACCGTGACCGAGGAGCAGCTGCTCAAGATCGAGCGGGCGAAGTTCCTCGAAAGCATGAAGGATAGCCGCACGCAGGCCCGGATCGAGCATATGCTCACCACCGGCAAGCCGCTGCGCAACTGAGGGGACAACGATGCAAACCTACGACGCGCCGCTGCGCGACATGCGCTTCGTGCTCCACGAGCTGTTCGAGGGCGACGGCTTCGGCGGCCTCAAGGCGCATGAGGACTTCACGCCGGACCTGCTCGACGCGGTGCTGGAAGAGGCCAACAAGGTCGCCAAGGATGTGCTGCTGCCGCTGAACGCGAGCGGCGACATCGAGGGCTGCACCTACGAGAATGGCGTCGTCCGCACGCCGAAGGGTTTCAAGGAGGCGTACGAGACCTTTCGCGAGGGCGGCTGGGCGTCGCTCGCCTCCGATCCGGAGTGGGGCGGGCAGGGCCTGCCCGAGACGGTGAACAAGCTGGTCGAGGAGATGATCTGCGCAACCAACGTGTCGTTCAGCCTCTATCCCGGCCTCACCCACGGCGCGACCACCGCGATCGAGGGCCATGCCACCGACGAACTGAAACAGGCCTACCTGCCCAAGATGGTGAGCGCCGAATGGTCGGGCACCATGTGCCTCACCGAATCGCATTGCGGCACCGATCTCGGACTGCTGCGCACCAAGGCCGAGCCGCAGGGCGACGGCAGCTACAGGATCACCGGCTCCAAGATCTTTATTTCCGCCGGCGACCATGACCTTACGTCCAACGTCATCCATCTGGTGCTGGCGCGCCTGCCGGACGCGCCCAAGGGCGTGAAGGGCATCTCGCTGTTCCTGGTGCCCAAATATCTGCCCAAGGACGACGGCACGCCCGGCCCGTCCAACGGCGTCTCGGTCGCTGGGATCGAGCACAAGATGGGCCTCAAGGCCTCGGCCACCTGCCAGATCAATTTCGACACATCGACCGGATGGATGGTTGGCCAGCCCAACAAAGGCATGGCCGCGATGTTCACGATGATGAACACCGAGCGCGTCTCGGTCGGCGTGCAGGGCCTTGGCATCAACGAGATCGCCTACCAGTCCGCCGTCGCCTACGCGAAGGAGCGGCTGCAGGGCCGCTCGCTCTCGGGCGTGAAGAATCCGGACGGCCCTGCCGATCCGATCATCGTCCACCCCGACGTGCGCCGGATGCTGATGACGATGCGGGTCTATGCCGAAGGCTGCCGTGCGCTCGGCCAGTGGTGCTCGCGCGCGCTCGATGCCGAGAAGCATAGCGACGATCCGGAAGTGAAGGTCCGCGCCACGCGCTTCGTCGCGCTGATGACGCCGGTGGTGAAGGCGCTGTTCACGGATCTGGGATCGGAGGCCGCGAACCTCTGCGTCCAGACCTATGGCGGGCACGGCTTCATCCGCGAGCATGGCGTCGAACAGTTCGTTCGCGACGCGCGCATCGCCCAGATCTACGAGGGCACCAACGGCGTGCAGGCGCTCGACCTCGTCGGCCGCAAGCTGGGTGCGGACATGGGCGCCAACCTGCGGCCCTTCTTCCACGCCGTCTCCAACCTGCTGGAGGATATGGCGAAGACGGACGACAAGGTGCTCAAAATCTGGACCGGCGGGATGCAGCAGGCCTTCGGTGCGCTGCAGCTCTCCACCGCGACGATCGCGCAGAAGGGCCTGAAGGATCCGGAGGAGGCGGGTGCCGCCGCGACCGATTACCTGCGCCTGATGGGGCTGGTCGGCATGGGCTACACCTTCCTCAAGGCCGGCAGGATCGCGACCGCGAAGCTGGCGGAAGGCGCGGGAGAGGACGAGGGCTTCTACAAGGCGAAGCTGGCCACCGCGGGCTTCTTCTTCGATCGCATCCTGCCGCAGGCGACCGCGATCTTCCTCGCGATCAAATCCGGCAAGCGATCGATGATGGCCCTGCCGGCGGAGGCGTTTTAGGATCGAGATCGAACGGGCCAGGCTCCCTTGGCCCGTTCGTACCCCCGGTGACAGTAGCGTGTGCGTATCGTCCGTTCAGTGCCCGCAGTGGCGCGTCGCCCACAGGAGCAGGCGCATCCAGGCGCGCATATCGGCATTGTGACGTTCCGTCCGTCGCGCGGCGCGCGACGGCGTGGGCTGTTTCCAGATCGTGGCCATGATTCCCCCGAATCCCTGATGGTTCGAGGCTAGCGCAAAAGCGTGACTGTTTAGCGAACGGATTGCGGGGTTCGACGAACGTCCAATGCCTGCCACACCAGCAAAGCGGGCAGGCCGATCGCGATATCCCGCGCGCGCTTGATCAGCGACAGCGCCACCGCCTCTTCCGGCCCCAGCCCGACCAGCGGGCCGAGCAGCGCATACCCTGCTTCCTGCACGCCGATGGCGCCGGGGATGACGAATGCCGCGCCCCTCAGCGCGAAGATCAGGCTTTCCAGCGCGACGATCCGCCAGAAGGCGATCGGCTCCCCGATCAGCGACAGCGCCATGCCGGCGAGCAGCGCGGCATAGAGCCAGCCGGCGAGATTGAGCAGGAAGGAGAGGGCGACGGCCCCCTTGTTGGCATAGATGCTCCCCAGTTCCACGTGCAGCCGGTCGAAGCCGATCGGCGCATCGGGCAGCATCTTCTGCGCCAGCCCGTCGGCGAGCTTG
>BACX01000546.1 GCA_000333335.1 Sphingomonas-like bacterium B12
CCCGCGCCCCGCCCACATCGNTCAGTACCAGGGGCGTGCCGCAGGCGAGCGATTCGACCCAGGCGTTCGCCAACCCCTCGGACGCCGACACGAGCACGCCGACGTCGGCCGCTGCCGCCAGCGCGGGCAAAGCCTCATGCGGCTGTGGGCCCAGCAGGCGTAAGCGATCGGCCACGCCGATCTCCCGTGCCAAAGCCTCGAGCGCGGCGTGCTCCGGCCCCTTGCCGGCGATCACCAGCGTGACGCCTGGCAGGTCCGCCAGCGCGCGGATGGCGAGGTCATGCCCCTTGCGCGGGATCAGGGCGCCGACCGACAGCAGTAGCGGCCCAGAAACCCCGAGCGCGGCCTTTGCCGCCACCCGATCCGCGAACGGCCGGAAGCAATCGAGATCGACCCCGGTATAGTGGACGCGGATGCGCTCGGCAGGCAGGCCCAGCACTGCCATGTCCGCCTTCAGCGCGGCGCTCACGGCCAGCATCCCGTCCGCTGCACGCCCTGCCGCGAGCACCTGCCGCGCCGTGCCGCGCGCGCTTCCGAAATGATGGATGTCGTGGCCGCGCGCCTTGATCGAAACCGGCACGCCCAGCGCCCGGCCAAGTCGTATCGCCGCCGGCCCGTCGGGGTAGAAGAATTCGGCATCGATCACGTCGAACGGAAAGTCCGCGCGTACCCGCCTCAGCATCGGCAGCAATGCGTGCGCCATCAGCATCGGGTTGAGTGCAGGGACGCCTGGCAGAGAGGGAAAGCGCGGCCGGAAAATATCCAGCCCCTTCCACGTCTCGCGCGTGGGCAGGCCGGCCATCCCCGCCGACTGCCCGAAGCGAGCGAGCGGACCCGGCGGCGCGGCGATCGGCGCCACCACCTTCACCTCGACGTCGGGCAAAGCCGCCAGCCCCAGCGTCTGCCGTTCGACGAACACGCCGAACGTCGGCCGCGTCGCGTCCGGAAACAGGGTGGCGAGGGTCAGGACGCGCAGCATCGCCCCGCCTTCTGCCAGCCCCCCGTTAAGAAGCCATTCAGTCCGCGAACGAAACTGTCCCTGCCGCCCGAACAAAGCCCTCTCCGGGCCGCTTCCCACAGCCGGATCGACCCGCTAAGGATCGTCGCCATGCCACGTCTCGCCACCCGCCCGATCCTTCTCGCCGCGCTCGCCGCCGCCGTCTTCGCGCCGCTGTCGGGCTGCGCCCACGGCAACAAGAAGAAGGCCGACACCAAGTTCATCGCGCGGGACGTGGACACGCTCTACAACCTAGCTCGCGATCGGCTGGACAAGAAGCAGTACAAGCTGGCCGCCCAGCTGTTCGACGAGGTGGAGCGCCAGCACCCCTATTCGATCTGGGCCCGCCGCGCCGAGCTGATGAGCGCGTACAGCTATTATCTCGGCCGCAGCTACAACGATTCGATCGCGTCCTCGCAGCGCTTCCTGTCGATCCACCCCGGCAACCGCGACGCGCCCTACGCTTATTACCTGATCGCGATCGACTATTACGAGCAGATCAACGACGTCACCCGCGACCAGAAGATCACCCAGCAGGCGCTCGACGCGCTGGGCGAACTGGTGCGCCGCTATCCGGACACCAACTACGCCGCCGACGCGCGGTTGAAGATCGATCTCGTCAACGATCATCTTGCCGGCAAGGAGATGGAGATCGGCCGCTTCTACCAGCGCCGGGCCGAGTGGCTGGCCGCCGTGATCCGCTTCCGCGTCGTGATCGACCAGTATCCGACCACCACGCACACGCCCGAGGCGCTGGAGCGCCTGACCGAATCCTATCTGGCGCTCGGCATCCCGGTCGAGGCGCAGAAGGCGGCGGCCGTGCTGGGCAACAACTATCCCGGCTCGAAGTGGTACAGCCGCGCCTTCAACCTGATGCACAAGAAGGCCCCGACCGAGGGTGAGGTGAAGAGCAAGAAGTCCAAGCTCGACAAGAAGCACAAGAGGCTGATGGAGGGCTGAGCGCGGTATCCGCGTTCTCTCCCTGTTCTCTTCGGCGCGTCGATAGGCTAAGGCGTCTGCGATGCTGATCCGGCTGGCCATTCGCGACGTGGTGCTGATCGAGGCGCTCGACCTCGATTTTTCCTCAGGCCTCGGCGCGCTGACCGGCGAAACCGGGGCGGGCAAGTCGATCCTGCTGGATTCGCTGGGGCTGGCGCTCGGCGCGCGGGCGGACAGCGGGCTGGTGCGGCACGGCGCAGCCCAGGCGGTGGTGACCGCCAGCTTCGATGCCGGCGACGATGCTGCCATCGCCGCTCTGCTCGCCGAGAACGGGCTGGAGGGTGAGCCGGGCGAGCCGCTGATAGCGCGCCGTATCGTCAAGGCCGACGGCGGATCGCGCGCCTCGATCAACGACCAGCCCGTCTCCGCCGCCCTGTTGCGCGAGGTGGGCGGCCGGCTCGTCGAGATCCACGGCCAGCATGACGATCGCGGGTTATTGAATGCCAAGGGGCACCGCGCGCTGCTCGATGCCTTCGGGCGCTTCGATCTCACAAGCGTGGCGCAGGCCCATGCGCGCTGGCGGGCGGCGGAGGCGGCGCTGGAGACGGCGCGCGCCGATCTGGAAACCGCCGAGCGGGATCGCGAATGGCTGGAACATGCGGTCGGCGAACTGACGGCGCTGGCGCCCGAGCCGGGCGAGGAGGAGGCGCTCGCCAGCGAACGCTCCGCCATGCAGAAGGGCGCGCGGCTGGCCGAAGACCTGTCCGGGGTCACCGCGCATCTCGACGGATCGGACGGCGCGCTGGCGGGGCTGCGGCAGGCAGCGCGCAGGCTCGACCGGATCGCGCACGAGCATGAGGCGCTGGCCACCGCGCTGGCGGCGCTCGATCGCGCGGTGATCGAAGCGTCCGAGGCGGAGGATGCGCTGGCCGCCGCAGGGCAGGCGATGGCCTTCGACCCCGAGCGGCTCGACCGGATCGAGACGCGGCTGTTCGATCTGCGCGGTCTCGCCCGCAAGCACCGCGTCCAGCCCGAGGAACTGCCCGCGCTCACCGAGGAGCTTTCCGGCCGCCTCGCGCGTATGACGGCGGGCAGCGCGGGGCTGGCGGCGCTGGATAAGACGGTCGCCACCGCCCGCAAGGCCTATGAGGCGGAGGCTGCGGCGCTCTCCGAGGCGCGGGCGGAGGCGGCGCTCAGGCTCGACAAGGCGGTGGCGGCCGAGCTGGCGCCGCTCAAGCTCGATGCCGCGCGCTTCCGCACCGCGATCGAGCGGCTGCCCGAGGCGCAATGGGGCGCCGACGGGCGCGATCGCGTCGAGTTCCTGATCTCCACCAACCCCGGCGCGCCCTTCGCGCCGCTGGTGAAGATCGCGTCCGGCGGCGAGCTCTCCCGCTTCATCCTCGCGCTCAAGGTGGCGCTGGCCGAGGCGGCGGGGGCGCGCACGATGATCTTCGACGAGATCGATCGGGGCGTCGGTGGTGCCGTGGCCTCGGCGATCGGCGAGCGGCTGGCGCGGCTGGCGGACAAGGCGCAGCTGCTGGTGGTGACCCACTCGCCCCAGGTCGCGGCGCGCGCGGCGCGGCAATTGTTGATCGCCAAGAGCCACGACGGCACCGTCACCCGCACCGGCGTCCGCCTGCTCGACGAGGCCGAGCGCCGCGAGGAGATCGCCCGGATGCTGTCGGGCGCCGAAGTGACCGACGAGGCGCGCGCACAGGCGGGGAAGCTGCTGACAGCGTGAGCGCGGCAAAGTTGACAACATTGACAGCCGTGCGGATCGAAAATGACCCTTTGCGGCTTCAAAATTGCGTGAAAAGCGACAAAAGCTGCACGGGTGTCGTGGTTTCATGGCCGGGATGCAAGCTGAGACAGAGCGTGATTCGCTTATAGTGACAGACGAAATCCTACATGAGTAGGCCGGACCGAACTGGCACGTGAGAATTGGAGATGCTAATCGCGTGGAAAGATGGGGGAGAGGCGGGAAGTATCCGGCCGCTCTCCATTTCCTATCGATAGGACGGACAATGAAGCGGCTTTCTATATGCGCTTTTCCGGTTTTCCTGGCGATGACGGGCACGATGGCGTCGGCCCAATACTCTTCCTACAACATGCCCAATCCGATGGCCGCCTGGGCGGCGACCATGAATAACAATGTCATCATGAGCGCGCCGCTCTATCAGCAGATGGACATCATGAACCGCAAGGCGCGCGGTCAGGCTGCCGGATCGGGCAGGCCATCCGCCCCGTCTCCGGCCGGCGATCTCGCCTTCGCGCCCGGCAACGGCGCGCAGGCGGTGAACGCCTATGTCGCACGGGTTTCCCGGCAGGATGCGACGGCGGGCGCCCAGTTGCGCACGGCGCTTGCCGGGCAGGACGTGCCCATGCTCTTCGGCCAACTCGTCGCGCCCTTCGGCCTCACCAACCACGATGTCGCCGATGCGATGGCCGCGCACCTGATCATGCGCGCGATGGTAGCGACGGGCGCGGCGGCGCCTTCGGCTGAGGGCGTGCGCAACGTCCGCGCCGCCGTCGCCAAGGCCATGGCGCACGATCCCAAGATGGCCTCGCCCGCCTATCGCGGCGAGATCGGCGGACAGGCGCAGCTGGATTTCCTGCTGGTCAACAGCACGTGGCGCGCGATCGGCGCGGGGAAGTGGCCCGCCGAGGCGGCTGCGCGATATCGGCAGGGTGCGGCGACCGGGCTGGCGCGCGAGGGGGTGGATTTGAACACCACGCGGCTGACGGCGGAGGGGTTCGTTCCGAAATAATCCGTACAAGCTGCAAAGTGTTGAGTTTTTCAGAGCGAAAATTCAAGCTGAGGCATAGCCTGATTCGCTCGTCGTCGCGGCAGACGAACTCATGCATTGAATGTGTGATTGCAGGGCGAGCGCATTTTAGGGGGGGCGTATGGATTGGACGATTGCACTCTCAATTGTCACTTTAGGTGGCGGCTTTATGTGGGGATTTCGGCATAATATCTCTGGCGCCTTAGATCGCGTTCAAAAAGCCAAAGCGCCGGGCTTCGAACTTCAAATGGCTGGCGCTCAAGAGCTTGGTGCAACAGCCGAAGTTGTGCCGGTCATCTCACCATCTCCCGAGGCACCGCCGCCCGCGCAAGCAACTTTAAACGCGCCGCCGTCCAATACACTCTATGATCCGCTCGAAGCGGAGTACGTGGCTGCATTGGATGCTCAGATCCCCGATGATCTGCTTATGCAACGTCGATTCCTCACGCGCGCATTGGCAATGGCTAGTGTCGAACGATCTCACGAAGCCAATTATCGAATTATGTTTGGATCGCAACTCGCAGCACTAAAGAGCCTAAATGAGCGGGGCGGGTCTGCTCAACTGCGAGATGGAACTGCCCTATACGAGGCGGCATTTGTAGAGGAAATGCGGGATAGGGTGCCTTTGATCGATGGTGGGGTTGGCTACAGAATATCAAGTATGTAGATGTAGCTACCGCGCCGTCATATTCTGAAAGTATTGTCACGCTGACCCTGCTTGGGCGAGATTTCTTATTATGGATGGTCGGCCGGGGAGTTGCAGAGAATCGCCCAAACTAGGGTGGAAAATTCCTACTCCCCCATCTCCCCATCGCCCTTATACTTGATCTCCAGAAACCGGTTCTGCGTCGCCAGCGCCTTGAGGTCGTTGTCGGCCAGCCGCGCGTTCATGCGGGCGATTTCCTCGCCGATCGTGCCGAGGCCTTCTACCAGCTGCTTGTCGGGCGAGGGGCCGCCGTTCAGCGGCTGGCGGCGGAGCGACGGCGGCACCTTCTGGTAGCCGCGCACCAGTTCGGGCAGTTCGTCGCCGATCAGGCGGCGCGCCTCCAGCGCCTCCGGGGAGCGCGCATCGAGCGCGGCGAGCTGGGGCGTGATCGCGTCGAGGCTGGCGGTCAGCTGGTCGAGCTGGCGCTGCGCGGGCGAGGGGAGGGCCGGGCGCTGCTTTTCCAGCCATTCGCCGGTCTGGCTCGGCAGCAGGTGGAGGTCGGTGCTCGCCACCTTCTCGGGCGTGAAATCCGGCGTGCGGGACCACAGGATGATCGCCACCGACACCAGGGCCATGGCGATCATCGTGAGGAACACGCCCTCCGGGCCGATGCCGTGGGGCAGGATGAAGCCCGTTGCCATCACCACCGCCAGGACGGCGAGGCAGGCCAGCACCACGCGTTTGGCGATGCGCATGAATGCGGCCTTGCGCCGCTCCCGCCTGCGCCGCGCCGCCGCGCGCCCCTCGGGTGAGATGCGCCGCAGGAAATCGGCGGCGTGTTCGATGATGTCGTCGCTGCCCGGCATGTCAGTCGATCTTGAACGCTTCTTCGCGCGCCGACGATTCGGCCTGCGCCGCGCCCTCGGCCCGCGCGATGTAGCCGCGCGATTTCTCAACCTCGTCGGTCAGCACGTCGACCGTCTGCTTCATGTTGCCGAGCGCCTGCAGCTTGAACGTGTCGATCGCGTCCATCGTCGAATAGATGTTCTGGAAGGCGCGCTTCAGCGTATCGATCGGGATGGTGCTGGCGGCGGCCTGCTGGTGGATCGCGCCGGTCTGGTTCTTGAGCATCGTGCCGGTCGAATCGATGATGTTCGCGGTGGTGGTGTTGAGCGCGGTGATCTGGTCCAGCACCAGCTTCTGGTTGGTCAGCGCCTGCGCCACCGTCACCGCCGTGCGCAGCGCCGCGACGGTGGTGGTGGAGGCGCGATCGACGCCCTTCACCAGCTCGACATTGTTCTTCTTGACGAGGTCGAGCGCCAGATAGCCCTGCACCGTCACTGCCATCTGGGTGAGCAGATCCTGCGTGCGCTGGCGGACGTAGAAGAGCGCGCTCTCGCGGATCGCCTTGGCCTTGGCGGGATCGGTGCTGTCCAGATCGAGCGCCTTCTGCTCCAGCCGGCTGTCCAGCGTCTTGGCGACGTGGATCATCTGTTCGAGCTTGCCCATCGCCGCCCACAGGCCCTGCCGCTCGACGTCGATCGCGGCATTGTCCTTGAGCAGCTCGTCCTTGCCGCCGGCGAGGTGCTGGAGGATCGTCGAGATGTGGTTCTGCGCGGATTTGTAGCCGTCGAAATAATTGCGCATCTTCGATCCGAACGGGATGATCCCGAAGATCTTGCGGCTGGTGAACAGGTCGCCCTTGGTGGAAGGGTCGAGATCCTCGATCGTGCGGCGCAGTTCGGCGAGGTTGGTGCCGACGTTGCCGTCCTTGTCCATCGCCTTCGTGGGGCGATCGAGGAAGCGGTTGGAATGGCCCGCCGCCTCCATGATCTCGCGGCGGCCCATGTTGGTGATCTGATCGACCTGCTTGCCGAACTCCGGCGAGTTGGAGTCGGTGGCGACGAGCGTCTCGATGAAGCCGTCGACCTTCTCGTCCAGCTTGGTGCGGGTCTTTTCGTCGACCGGCACCAATCCCGCCGCCTTTTCGGGCGCGAGCGCGGGGACGGGCGCCGGGGGCGTCAGCTCGATCGTCGGTGCCTCGGCGGTCGTCGTCTCGGTGGCCATGCCTTCGTCCTACCCCTCGCGGTTCACCTGTGAATGTAGGATGGAGGCACTGTCTTGTTCAAGTGACACGCTTATGCGCGCTGCAGCCCCGTCTTGCCGCTCTCCACCACCCAGCTTGCCGCCGTCCTGATCGGCAGATCCTTCACCGTCACCGCGTCCAGCGTGCGGTAATGGCCGATCCAGCTGTCCGGCGTGACCTCGCTCAGCACGTATCCGCGCCGGTCGTTGGTCCATTTGAGATTGGGGTTGTTGCGCATCCACGTCTCGTTGCCCGGCCGGGTATCGTGACCATCGCCGCCCGACGTGATCGAGGTCGAGACGAATTCGCTGCCGACCACGCGGCCGCCGTGCATCAAATCGTTGGCGAAGTTCTGATGTTCATCGCCGGTGACGACGACGACATTGCCCTTGCGGCCGAACGCATCGAACAGCCGCTCGCGCTGCGCGGGATAGCCGCCCCAGCTGTCCATGTTGAACACGGGCTTGTCGCCGTGGACCGAATCGTCCTCATCGGACTCGCCGGTCGAGCGCCGGTCGAGCGGGCACATCATCACCTGCTGGAGCACGCCCTGCCAGCGCTGGCGGCTGGAGGCGAGGCCCTCGTCCAGCCACTTCTCCTGTGCGGGGTCGATCATCTGCGCGCCGGGCTTCGTCGCCTCCGCGCACATTGGCTTGTAATTGTCGCCGCACGGCTGGTCGGTCCGGTAGAGCCGGGTGTTGGGCAAATGCAGGCGGGCGAGGTCGCCGAAATCGGCGCGGGTGTGGAAATCGACCGTGCCGTCCGCCAGCAAAGTCGATTTGCGGACCGGCATATGCTCGTACCAGCATTGCAGCGCCTGCCGCCGGCGGGTGACGAACACCTCGGGCGGCGTGCCGTTCTGGTCGTAGACGCCGGCCCAGTTGTTCTGCACCTCGTGGTCGTCATAGGTGCAGAACCACGGATGCGCGGTGCGCGCCGCCATCAGGTCGGGGTCCAGCGTCTCCTGCGCGTAGCGGATGCGATAGTCGCCGATCGCGAACGGCTCGCGCCCCGCATAGAGGCGCACCGGCTGCATCGGTCGCTTGTTCTCGTCGAGCGCATAGCCGGGGTGATATTCGTAGATATAGTCGCCGTAGTGGAAGACGAAATCGAGGTCTTCCTCGGCGACGCGGCGGAAGGCGGTGTACCAGCCGGCTTCGAAATGCTGGCAGCCGACGGCGGCGAAGCGCATCCGCGCGACCACCGATCCGGCGGCGGGGAGCGTCGCGGCACGGCCGACGAGGCTCTTCTCGCCGCCGCACAGGAAGCGATACCAATAGGAGCGGCCGGGCTTCAGGCCGGCAATCTCGGCGTGGATCGAATGGCCAAGCTCGGGCCAGGCCGTCTCGGTGCCCTTCTGCACGATCGTCTTGAACCCGCTATCCTCCGCGACCTCCCAGTCGACCGCGATCGGCTTCATCGGCATGCCGCCGTGCGGCTCCATCGGCGACGGAGCGAGGCGGGTCCACAGCACGAAGCCGTCGGCCAGCGGAGAACCCGAGGCGACGCCGAGCGTGAAGGGATAGTCGGCGAAGCGCATCTGCGCGGAAAGGCGCGACGGCAGAATGAACGGAGCGGCGGCGATCCCGCCGAGGACCGCGCGGCGGGTGGGGGTGAGCAACTGGGTCATGCGTTGCCGCTATCCTCCCTGCATGTCGGATTTGTTGCAGCCGTTCCTAGACCCTCTCCCTTCGGCGCAGGAGAGGGCGTATGGGCGCCGCTGACACGGAGGGAGTCGGCATGACCTGGGATCGTTGGTGGCTGTTCGCGGTGACGGTGTTCCTGATCTCGGGGACGCCGGGGCCGAACATGCTCCACGTCATGACCCGATCGGTCCGTCACGGCTTCACGCGCTCGATCTGGGCGATGGCGGGGTGCATGAGCGCGGTGCTGCTGGCGCTGGCCGCCTCGGCGGCGGGGGTGGGGGCGGTGCTGCTCGCCTCGCCGCACCTGTTCGACGTCCTGCGCTATGCGGGCGCGGCGTATCTGGCTTGGCTGGGGATCAAGGCGTGGCGGGGCGCCGGCAAGGGCGCGGCGGGCATGGACCCGGACGTACCGGTGACGGCGGGCGCTTCGGCCTTCACCCTGTACCGAGACGCGCTGTTCACCGGCCTGTCCAATCCCAAGCTTATCCTGTTCGCCGCCGCGCTCTTCCCGCAGTTCATTAGCCAGAAGGCCGGCTGGGCACCGCAGTTCGCGATCCTCACCGGCACCTTCGTGGTGATCGAGACGGGCTGGTACATCGCCTATGCCGCAGGCGGGCGCCGCCTCGCGGGCTGGCTCGCCTCGCCGAAGCGCCAGCGCCTGTTCGATCGCGCGACCGGATCGCTCTTCTTCCTGTTCGGCGCCGGACTGATCGCCGCGCGGGCCTGAAACGGCGGCGCGGTTGCCGCATCGCAGCACTTAGGCTATGGGCGCGCCCACAACTCCGACAGGATCATATTTCATGGCGCTCCGCAACGTGGCGATCATCGCCCACGTCGATCATGGCAAGACCACGCTCGTCGACCAGCTCTTCCGTCAGTCCGGCACCTTCCGCGACAACCAGCGCGTCGAAGAGCGCGCGATGGACTCCAACGATCTGGAGAAAGAGCGCGGCATCACCATCCTCGCCAAGCCGACCTCGGTCGACTGGACGCCCCCGGGCGGCGGCGAGAGCATCCGCATCAACATCGTCGATACGCCCGGCCACGCCGATTTCGGCGGCGAGGTGGAGCGCATCCTCTCGATGGTCGATGGCGTCGTCCTGCTGGTCGATTCGTCGGAAGGCGCGATGCCGCAGACCAAGTTCGTCACCGGCAAGGCTCTCGCTTTGGGTCTCCGCCCGATCGTGGTGGTCAACAAGGTCGACCGCCCTGACGCCCGCATCCAGGAAGTGCTCGACGAGGTGTTCGACCTCTTCGTCAGCCTCGACGCCAGCGACGAGCAGCTCGATTTCCCGGTGCTCTACGCCTCGGGCCGCAACGGCTATGCCTCGACCGACATGGACGCGCGCGAAGGCACGCTGATCCCGATGTTCGAGACGATCGTGAACCACGTGCCGGCGCCGAAGGTCGAGGTCGACGGCCAGCCGTTCACGTTCCTCGTGACGTTGCTCGATCGCGACAACTTCCTCGGCCGCATCCTCACCGGCCGCGTGAACTCCGGCACGGTGAAGCTCAACCAGCCGATCCACGCGCTCGATAACGACGGCAAGATCATCGAGTCCGGCCGTGCCTCCAAGATCATGTCCTTCCGCGGCCTCGATCGCGTGCCGGTGGACGAGGCGAAGGCGGGCGACATCATCTCGCTGGCCGGCCTCACCGTCGCCACCGTGGCGAACACCATCGCCGACGTCACCGTCACCGAGCCGCTGCATGCCCAGCCGATCGATCCGCCGACGCTCTCCATGCGCTTCGCGGTGAACGATTCGCCGTTCGCCGGGCGCGAGGGCAGCAAGGTGACGTCGCGCATGATCCGCGACCGCCTGTTCCGCGAGGCCGAATCGAACGTCGCCGTGAAGGTGACGGAGAGCGCCGACAAGGACAGCTTCGAGGTTGCCGGCCGTGGCGAACTCCAGCTCGGCGTGCTGATCGAGACGATGCGCCGCGAGGGCTTCGAGCTCGGCATCAGCCGCCCGCGCGTGCTGTTCGGCGAGGACGAGAACGGCAAGAAGACCGAGCCGTACGAGACGGTCGTGATCGACGTGGACGAGGAATTCTCCGGCACGGTCGTCGACAAGATGAACCAGCGCAAGGCCGAGATGACCGACATGCGCCCGTCCGGCGGCGGCAAGACCCGCATCACCTTCTCGGCGCCGTCGCGCGGCCTGATCGGCTATCATGGCGAGTTCCTGTCGGACACGCGCGGCACCGGCATCATGAACCGGCTGTTCGAGAAGTATGGCCCCCACAAGGGCAATATCGAAGGCCGCAAGAACGGCGTGCTGATCTCCAACGGCAATGGCGAGGCGAACAGCTACGCTCTGGGTCCGCTGGAAGAGCGCGGCATCCTGTTCGTCGGCCATGGCGAGGCGCTCTACGAGGGCATGGTGGTCGGCGAGAATGCCAAGACGGACGACCTCGAGGTCAATCCGATGAAGGCGAAGCAGCTCACCAACTTCCGCGCCTCGGGCGGCAAGGACGACGCCATCCGTCTCACCCCGCCCAAGCGCATGACGCTGGAGCAGGCGATCGCCTATATCGACGACGACGAGCTGGTAGAGGTCACGCCCAAGACCATCCGCCTGCGCAAGCGCCACCTCGATCCGAACGAGCGCAAGCGGGCGAAGCGCGCGGCGGCGTAAGCGGCCGGGCTTCGGCGACGGAACAGGGCGGCGCCTCGCAAGGGGCGCCGCCTTTTTCGTTGCATGAGACAGTCCAAAGGGTGCGACGGCTATCGCGCCGGACGTTCCGATGCACATGGCTCGTCGCCATGTTTCCACCGGAACCAGATTTCAGTTTCGCAACGCAACCTTTGATGGTGGCGGCCGTTATGCCTTCGGGACCCGGATTTCCCCCCTTTCCGGTTTCTCCCTGAACCTTGGCCCCGCCCGAATCATTTCGGCGGGGCTTATTTTTGATAGCCGCTATCGCCCCACTTACCGTCATTCCGTGGTCGTGTAGGATGCCCGAATGCGAGAGCGTTCTTGGCGTCTGCCGGTCAGAATTGGACTACCCGTCTTGGCGGGCGAGTTCGTCGCGGATTGGTTGTGGAGCAAGAGCCTGACAGACGCCGCCGATCGACTTCCTATGCGTGTTGTAATGATGCTGGCGGTCATTTTGATTTGGACAGCGTTTAGGCATTGGCGATCAGAGAAAACGCAGACCTTCCGCTAACCACCATTTCCCGTCGTTCCACGAAGGCCGGGATCCATACACGTTGCGCTTCAAGATCGAGCGCGGGGCTTATGGACCAAGTCCAGGGTGACGCATGAAAAGACGGGGCTCCATCTCACAAAACTGTCTTCAACTCTCCCCGAACAGCTCCCTTTGCGCCTTTTCCAGCTCGTCCGCGTAGCGCTTGCGGACGTGGCTTTCCGTGAGCAACCCCAGCACGCCGCCGTCGCCGTCCACCACCGCGAGGTCGTCGACGCCGAGCCGGTCGAACGCCTGCATCACCTCGGCGATGTTACGATCGGGCGTTACCGTCTCGTCGGGGCGGCGGGTCAGGGTGTCGACCGGGTCGTCGAGATCGACCCCGTCGGCATAGGCGCGCGTCGTCGGCACCATGCCGGCATAATGTTCGTCCTCGTCGATCAGGACCACGCGGCTGGTCGAGCCCAGCGGGTTGCGACGGCGGAACTCCGCGATCGTGATGTCGGCGGGCACCGCGACCGGCGCCTTGCGCATCATCCGCCCGGCGGTGAGCTGGCGCACCCAGCCGATGTCGCGCGCCGACTTGATCACCTCGCCGCGCAGGTGGAGCCGCCAGGTCGAGAAGCTGTAGCCGAACAGCTCGCGCACCAGCGCCGACGCGACGAGGCTGGCGGTGAGCACGATGCCGGTCAGCGCGAAGTCGCGCGTCGCCTCCAGCACCAGGAAGCTCATCGTCATCGGCCCGCCGACCACCGACACGGCGAGCGCCGCCATGCCGACCAGCGCCGCGTCCTGCGCCCAGAGATGCTGGCCCGGGCAGCAGCAGCTCGGTCACGTCGCCGTAGATGCGGCCGACCATCACGCCGAGGAACAGCGAAGCGAAGAACAGGCCGCCGCGGAAGCCGAGCCCAGCGAGATGCACGACGCCAGCATCTTCAGGCCGAAGATGATGCACAGGATCTTGAGCGGCGCGTCGCCCGCCAGCGCG
>BACX01000545.1 GCA_000333335.1 Sphingomonas-like bacterium B12
GAAGCCGATGCTTCCGAGAAGCGCCAGAAGGATTTCGTCGAGCGCTCGAACATGTCGGAGGGCGAACTGGACGTCGACGAGACGCTGTCGCAGCTGCTCGTCGCCGAGGGCTTCGGCAGCCTCGAGGAAGTGGCCTACGTGGACGCCGGCGAGATCAGCGCGATCGAGGGCTTCGACGAGGATCTTGCCGCCGAGCTGCAGAGCCGCGCGCAGGAAGCGCTGGAGCGTCGCGAGGCCGCGGCCCGCGAGGAGCGCACCAACCTGGGCGTCGAGGATGCGCTGCTCGAGCTGCCGTACATGACCGAGGCGATGCTGGTCACGCTCGGCAAGGCAGGCGTGAAGACGCTCGACGACGTGGGCGATCTCGCCACCGACGAACTCGTCCAGAAGAAGCGCGCCGAGCCGCGCCGCCGCGCCGAGGGTGCGCCGGCCAAGCCGCAGCGCGTCGAGGACAAGGGCGGCGTGCTCGCCGAGTACGGCCTGTCCGAGGATCAGGGCAACGAGATCATCATGGCCGCCCGCACCGCCGCCGGCTGGTTCGCCGACGAGACGCCCGCGCAGGAGAGCGCCGTCGCCGTCGAGGACGAGATGCTCGCGCCGGAGGACGACGCTTAAGATGCCGTTCGTCTCGATCAGGATGGCGGGCTCCGCAACCAGGGAGCAGAAAGCGGGGATCGTCGCGGACGTGACGGCCTCGCTGGCCCTGCGGCTGGGCAAGAACCCGGCCGCCGTCCAGATCGTGATCGAGGAAGTGGATACCGAAAATTACGGCGCCGGCGGCCTTCTGATCGCCGACCGGGACACCCCCCAGCCGCAGCCCACTCTTGTTCAGGAGGTCGCGACTGCGGATGGAAAACAATGAGCATCTGAACGCCTCAGAGGCTGACGCTCCTTTCGGGGCACGCACTTCGACTTCGCTCGGCGCGAACGGAGAGGAGGGGGCGATGCACGCTTCCCCCGTTCGTCCTGAGCCTGAAGGACGTGCCAAGGGCGACGCGCACACCCCCGAGCGCAAGTGCATCCTGTCCGGCGCGCACGACGCGAAGGACAATCTGATCCGCCTCGCCATCTCGCCGGACGGCCTCGTGCTGCCCGACATCCGCGCCAAGGCGCCGGGCCGGGGCGCGTGGCTCGGCGTCGATCGCGAGACTCTCGATGCCGCGCAGAAGAAGGGCAAGCTCAAGGGCGCGCTCGCCCGCGCGTTCAAGGGCAAGCCGCTGACCATCCCCGACGATCTCGGCCAGATGATCGAGACCGCGCTGGAGCGCGCCTTCCTCGATCGGCTCGGCCTCGAATCCCGGGCCGGCACCGTCTCGGTGGGGTCGGACCGGATCGGGGAGGCGGCGCGCAAGGGCCGCGTCCATCTGCTCCTCCACGCGGCCGATGCGGGCGAGGATGGGAACCGCAAGCTCGATCAGGCGCTGCGCGTCGGGTCCGATGCGGAAGGGACCGACCTCCGGGGTCTGGTATTGACGCTGCCCCGCACCATATTGTCCATGGCGCTCGGCCGCGAAAATGTGGTACATGTCGCGCTGACAGACCGGGCTGCCGCCCTCCGCGTCGAGCACGATTTGTCTCGCTGGCGCGGATTTATCGGACGGAAAAGTGGGGCCGAGCCTCGCGACTCTTCGCGGGGCCTTTCGGCTCTTACGGGTTTGAAAAACGCCGACGGCCCGGCCGCCGGCGACGATGTTTGAGGATTTGGGTAGTCGATGAGCGATTCTGAAAAGCCGAAGCTGGGTATGCGCGCGCCGCTGGGCCTGAAGCGCACGGTGGAGACGGGCAAGGTGAAGCAAAGCTTCAGCCACGGCCGCTCGAACA
>BACX01000544.1 GCA_000333335.1 Sphingomonas-like bacterium B12
ATTTTTCATGAGGGACGAACGGGGAACAGACTCGTCTTTACGCCCCCGCCTGCTAGACTTTGGGTCACGGCCCCGAGTCGAACGGAATGAGAACGGGGACGGACGAACAATGGACCTTTCGGGTAGCGAGACGAGCATGACCGACGCCACCATTCTGGACGCCCCCGCCCCCGAGGCGGAAGCCGAGACCAGCACGCAGGGCGCGCAGCGCAAGCCCTATCCGCTCGAGGTCGATCACAGCCGCGACGCGCTCCTCACCGATTTCGGCAAGGAGACGCTGAACGACCGCTACCTGCTGCCCGGCGAGAGCTACCAGGATCTGTTCGTGCGCGTCGCGTCCGCCTACGCCGACGATGCCGAGCACGCCCAGCGCCTCTACGACTATATCTCGCGCCTGTGGTTCATGCCGGCGACGCCCGTCCTCTCCAACGGCGGCACCGGGCGCGGCCTGCCCATCTCCTGCTTCCTGAACAGCGTTCCGGACAGCCTGGAGGGCATCGTCGACACCTGGAACGAGAATGTCTGGCTGGCGTCGCGCGGCGGCGGCATCGGCACCTATTGGGGCAATGTGCGCGGCATCGGCGAGCCGGTCGGCCTCAACGGCAAGACCAGCGGCATCATCCCGTTCGTCCGCGTGATGGATTCGCTGACGCTGGCGATCTCGCAGGGCTCGCTGCGCCGTGGTTCGGCCGCCTGCTACCTCGACATCTCGCACCCCGAGATCGAGGAGTTCCTCGAGATCCGCAAGACGTCCGGCGACTTCAACCGCAAGGCGCTCAACCTTCATCACGGCGTGCTGATCACCGACGAATTCATGGAGGCCGTGCGCAACGGCACCGAGTTCGAGCTGAAGTCGCCCAAGGACGGATCGCGTCGCGGTGAAGTGAACGCCCGCGCGCTGTTCCAGAAGCTCGTGGAAGTCCGCCTCGCCACCGGCGAGCCGTACATCGTGTTCGCCGACACGGTGAACCGCACCATGCCGAAGTTCCAGCGCGACGTCGGCCTCAAGGTCTCG
>BACX01000543.1 GCA_000333335.1 Sphingomonas-like bacterium B12
ATATCACGCCTGGACCTACGATCTCGACGGCCGGCTGACCGGCGTGCCGATGCGCGAGACCTACGCGATGGACATGGCCGACCACGGGCTGAAGACCGTCGATCTCGAGGTCTGGCGCGGCTTCGTCTTCGTGCGGCTGGAAGATGACGGCGGGCCATCGGTCGCCCGCATGATGGCCCCCTACGAAGCCGAGGTGGAGCCCTACCGCTTCGAGGATCTGGGCGCCTTCGGCCGGGTGACGCTGCGCCCCCGCGCCGTGAACTGGAAGAATGTCGGCGACAATTATTCGGACGGCCTGCACATCGCCGTCGCCCATCCCGGCCTCAAGCGGCTGATGGGCAACGGTTACGGCGTCGAGGCCAGCGCCCATGTCGACAAGATGTGGGGACCGATCCTCGACCGCCCCTCCGCCAACCCCTCCGAGCGCGCCTACCAGCATTTCCTGCCGGAGGTGCCGCATCTGCCGGCCGATCGGCAGCGGCTGTGGACCTATTTCAAGCTCTGGCCGAACATCGCCTTCGACATCTACCCCGATCAGGTCGATTTCATGCAGTGGCTGCCGGTCTCGCCGACCGAATGCCTGATCCGCGAGATCGCCTATGCGCTCCCCGACGATCGGCGGGAGATGAAGGCCGCGCGCTACTGCAACTGGCGGATCAACCGGCAGGTCAACGCCGAGGACACCGTACTGATCGGGCGCGTGCAGGACGGCATGGCGTCCAAGAGCTTCACCGTCGGCCCACTTTCCGAGCAGGAGGTCGCGCTGCGCAATTTCTGCCGCAAGATCCGGCACGCCATCCCCGAGGCGCGCCAGCATCGCGCGCCCGCACCCGGCTGGAGCCGGCGTCCCCATGGAGTCCAGTGAATGACCGGCAAGCGTTATGACGCGGTGATCATCGGCGGCGGGCATAACGGCCTCGTCTGCGCCTTCTATCTCGCGCGCACCGGCAAGTCGGTGCGGGTGCTGGAGCGGCGGCACATCGTCGGCGGTGCCGCGGTGACCGAGGAATTCCATCCCGGCTTCCGCAATTCGGTGGCGAGCTACACGGTCAGCCTGCTCCAGCCCAAGGTGATCCGCGACATGAAGCTCGCCGAGCGGGGCTTACGCATCGTCGAGCGGCCGATCTCCAACTTCCTGCCGCAAGACGACGGCCGCTACCTCAAGCTTGGCGGCGGGCTGGAGCGCACGCAAGCGGAGTTCCGCAAATTCTCGGCGCGCGATGCCGAGACGCTGCCGGCCTATTACGAGACGCTCGATGTCGTGGCCGACGTGCTGCGCGATCTGGCGCTCAAGTCGCCGCCGAACATCGGCGACGGCATCGGCACGCTGATCGCGGCAGCGAAGCAGGGGCGTGGGCTTTCCAAGCTCAGCCTCGCCCAGCAGCGCGACGTGCTCGATCTCTTCACCAAGTCCGCGCGCACCTTCCTCGACAGCTGGTTCGAGAGCGAGGCGGTGAAGGCGGCGTTCGGCTTCGACGCGGTGGTCGGCAACTTCGCCTCCCCCGATACGCCCGGCTCCGCCTACGTGCTGCTCCACCACGTCTTCGGCGAGGTGAACGGCAAGAAGGGCGCGTGGGGCCACGCCATCGGCGGCATGGGTGCGATCACCACCGCGATGCGGGCCGCGTGCGAGGAAGCGGGCGTCGAGATCACCACCGACGCGGCGGTCGATCAGGTGTTGGTCGATGGCGACCGTGCGGTGGGTGTCCGGCTGGAGGGCGGCGCGGAGCTGTTCGGCAAGGCCATTGTCTCCAACGTCGGCCCGCGCCTGCTCTACGACCGCTTGATCGCGGAGGGTGATCTCGCGCCCGAATTCCGCCGCCGGGTGAAGGGGTTCAAGGTCGGCTCCGGCACCTTCCGGATGAACGTCGCGCTGTCCGAACTGCCGCGTTTCACCAGCCTGCCCGAGCCGGGCGAGCACCATCAGTCGGGTATCATCATCGCGCCTACACTCGACTATATGGACCGCGCCTATACCGACGCGAAGCAGACCGGCATGTCCAAGGCGCCGATCGTCGAGATGCTGATCCCGTCCACGGTGGACGACAGCCTAGCGCCTCCCGGTCAGCATGTCGCGAGCCTGTTCTGCCAGCAGTTCGCGCCTGTGCTGCCGGACGGCCGCTCGTGGGACGATGCGCGCGAGGAAGGGGCGGACCTGATCGTCGACACCGTCGAGAAGTGGGCGCCGGGCTTCAAGGCCTCGGTGATCGCGCGGCAGATCCACTCGCCGCTCGATCTGGAGCGCAAGTTCGGCCTTGCGGGCGGCGACATCATGCACGGCAACATGAGCCTCGACCAGCTCTGGTCGGCCCGCCCGATCCTCGGCAACGGCGCCTATCGCGGGCCGCTCAAGGGCCTCTACATGTGCGGCGCGGGTACCCATCCGGGCGGCGGCGTCACCGGCGCGCCGGGCCACAATGCCGCGCGCGAGATCCTCGCCGATGGCGGCCTCTGGCGCCGGATCACGCGCGCCGCCTGAACGGCGGCTTTCAGGCGCACTCACCGCCGGTTCAAGCCGGGGCGGGCAGTTTTCCTCCATCGCGGCGGGGCGATGGAGGAGTGCATCATGGTTCGTTTCCCGATTTTCGCAGCGGCGCTGGCCGTGACGCTCGGCGCCGGTGCGGCATCCGCCCAGGGGCGCTGGGTACCCGGCCACTGGGACTGGGCCGGCGGTCGCCCCGGCGACGCGCGCGCCTACGATCTCGACGGGCCGGGCCTGCGCATCCTGTTCCCCGAACTGCGCAACACGCCACGCGGCCGGGCCTTCGTGCTGCGCAATTTCGACTGGAACCATGACGGCTTCATCACGCCGCGCGAGGCGCGCGCGGCCAACCGCGCCTTCGCCGAGGCCGTGCCCGATCGCGCCGGCTTCGACTGGCGGGTGACGGACCGTGTCGTCGCCGTGCCGGTCGAGGCCGGTCCGTTGGCGCGCCCCGGCCGCTGGGATCGCGCCGCGATGCGCGCCTATCATTTCCGCGACACGCCCGAAGGCGCGCGCATGACGCTGCAGGAGGACGTGCTGTTCCAGACCGACAGCGCGGTGCTGCGCCCGCATGCGCTCGACAAACTGCAGGCGCTGGCGGGCTATCTGCAGGACAATCCCGGCGTGCGCATCGCGATCGACGGCTTCACCGATTCGCGCGGCACCGATCAGCATAACCAGCTCCTGTCCGAACGCCGCGCCGACAGCGTGCGCGACGCCTTCGATGGCATGGGCGTGACCCAGGCCCGCTTCCGCGTGCGCGGCCATGGCGAGAACGATCCGGTCGCGACCAACACGACGGCGGACGGGATGCGCCTCAACCGCCGCGTCGAGGTGACGCTGCTGGGGCGCCGCGCGAGCGAGTTCGAGTAAGGAGCCGGATACAATCCTCCCCCGCAAGGGGGAGGATGTGATGCTAAGCCGCGTCCCTCTGCCGTGCCGGGAGCTGCCACCGCCCCAGTTCCTCGTGCCACGTCCGGCCGTGCCAGCTGCGCACGAGAACCAGTTCGTCGACCAGCCAGCTGATCCCGTCGATCGGCTGCACGCCCGGCCCGCCACCCTCGCGATAGCCGTAGCCGAGTGTCACATGCGGCACCGGCGCCGCTTTCGCAGGCAGGTCCAGCCCATATTGCCGCAGCATGTCCAGCACATGCGCCTGCGCCTCCAGCGCGCCCAGCAGCGGCTGGCTCGCCTTGAGCAAGGTGCTGCGCGTGCCGGCGACGAGCTGGTCGAACACGACGTGGAAGGCGAAGGGCGGCACCGTCGCCATCACCCATTGCGCCAGCCCGATGCGGACATCCTCCGGCACGTCCACCGCCGAGAGATTGGCGAGCGTGATGTGCCTTCGCGCGGTCGACACCAGCTTCAGGCCCGGCAGAGCTGGTTCGACATCGTTGGAAATGGCGAGATGATCGCCCACGCCTTCGGGCAGCAACGCGAACAGATAGAGGCGGGTATCCGGAGCAGCAGGCATCGCTTCGTCCTCACGATCCGTCCAGTCGCCAACAATGTTCTACTTTTGTTCCTATTTGTCAAGACTGGATATTGGCGCTACCTCCTGGACGATCCACCCTGTCGGAAGTTCCCATGCGCCAGCGCCGCCCTTCGCCCGATCGCCGCCGTGCCATCCGCCGCGACGTGCTGGCCTCGCTCGCACTGGTTGGGGCGATCTTCGTGTCGATCCTCGCGCTGCCGATCGGCAAGGTGCACGAAAATGCCTGCGTCGCGGTGTCCCACGTCGTGGGCCGGCCGGTGCCGTGCGGCCTGTCGTCGCTGAACGTCACGCTCGGCTCGGACAGGCCCTTCGTCTCGATCTCGCTGACGCCGATCAAGCTGCCGCTGAAGCTCTAGACCCCTCAGCCGGCGTAGAGCTTGACCAGCTCGAACAGGTAATCGCGCCCGGTGTAGACCGCCTTCACTGCCATATGCTCGTTCAGCCCATGGGTGCCGTTGCCGTCCGGATCGGAATAGAGGCCGGGCGGGCCGTAGACCGGGATGCCGATCTGTTCGAGGAACACGCCATCGGTCGCGCCCGTCGACATGAAGGGGACGAGCGGCACGCCGGGATAATATTTCGCCAGCAGCTTTTCGGCGGGCGCGACGATCTTGGGGTCGAGCGGCGGCGGCTTGGCCACCACGCCGCCGCGATCGTCGGTGAGCTTCACCGTCATGCGCGGATCGGCGATCACCTTCTCCAGCGCGTCGCGCACCTGCTGCGGAGACGTGCCGGGGAAGATCCGGCAATTGACGTTTGCGCCCGCCCGCTGGGGCAAGGCGTTCTCGGCATGGCCTCCGTCGAGCAGGGTCGCGACGCAGGTGGTGCGCAGCATCGAATGATAGCTCTTGTCGGCATCGAGCACCGCTTCGGCCTGCTTGTCCTCCGGGTTCTTCGCGAAGGCCATCATCGCCTTGCCGAGATCGTCGCCGCGCGCCGCGCCCGCCTTGGCGAAATAGGCGCGCGTGGTGTCGGAAAGCTGGGCGGGAAAGTCGAAGTCGCGCAGCCTGGCCAGCGCATCGGCCAGTTCGTAGATCGCATTGTCCTTCACCGGCGCCGAGCTGTGGCCGCCGGGATTGGTTGCCTCGATCCGGTAATTCACCGCCAGCTTCTCGCCGACGTGCAGGTTGGCGACGACCAGCTTGCCATGCCCGTCGGTGCGCCCGCCGCCGCCCTCGTTCAGCGCGAACTGGGCAGCGATCAGATCAGGCTTGTTCTTCGACAGCCACTCGGCGCCGTTGAAGGCGGTGCTGGTCTCCTCGCCGCAGGTCAGCGCCAGCTTGATCGTGCGTTTCGGTTTGTACCCGCTTTCCTTCATGCGGATCAGGCTGTCGATCCAGATCGCGTCCATCGCCTTCATGTCGGCGGCGCCGCGACCCCAGAAATAGCCGTCCTCCTCGATCATCTTGTACGGATCGCGGGTCCAGTCGGCGCGCTTGGCGGTGACGACGTCGATATGGCCGAGCAGCAGCATCGGCTTCGCCGCCTTGTCCGTCCCCGGCAGCACCGCGACGAGGCCACCTTCCTTCGGATGATCCGGCACCGAGAAGGGCGTGAGATCGGCGTTGGCGAAACCGGCCTGCCTCAGATGCCCCGCCACCTTGGCGGCGAGCGCGGTGCAATCGCCGGTGGTGATGCTGGTGTCGGTCTCCACCAGCTCCTGGTAGAGCGCGCGGAAACGGGTCTGATCCGGGCGAAGCTGGGCCTCCTGCGCGGCGAGCGGCGTCGCCAGCATGGAGGCGCCCAGCAGGATGCCGATGATGCGCGTCATGATGTCTCCCCTTGCCCCCCGGCGGGTGCCAGAATGCACAAGCGAAGCCCCCTCGGAAAGCCGCATTTCTCTTTAGTTTCGTGTTCGTGATGCCTATATGATGGGCATGAGCGATACCCCTGAGACGAACGACTACGGCGCCTCCTCGATCAAGGTGCTGAAGGGCCTCGATGCCGTGCGCAAGCGGCCGGGCATGTATATCGGCGACACCGACGACGGATCCGGCCTCCACCACATGGTGTTCGAGGTTTCGGACAATGCCATCGATGAGGCGCTGGCCGGCCATTGCGACCGGGTGATCATCCAGCTTAACCCCGATGGCTCGGTTTCGGTCGAGGATAACGGCCGCGGCATCCCGACCGGCATCCACCCCGAGGAGGGCGTGTCGGCGGCGGAGGTCATCATGACCCAGCTCCATGCCGGCGGTAAGTTCGACAACACCAGCGACAGCAATGCCTACAAGGTCTCCGGCGGCCTGCACGGCGTCGGCGTGTCGGTGGTGAACGCGCTCAGCGACTTCCTCGATCTCACCATCTGGCGCGATGGCGAGGAGCATTACATGCGCTTCGCGCGCGGCGATGCGGTCGCCCCGCTCAAGGTCGTCGGCGCTGCGCCGAATGGCAAGAAGGGCACGAAGGTCACCTTCCTTCCGTCCGCCGAAACCTTCAAGATCACCGAGTTCGATTTCGAGAAGCTGGAACATCGCTATCGCGAGCTCGCCTTCCTGAACTCCGGCGTGCGCCTGTTCCTGGTCGATGCGCGCCACGCCGAGAAGAAGGAGGTGGAGCTGTTCTACGAAGGCGGCATCGCGGCCTTCGTGAAGTATCTCGATCGCGCCAAGACGCCGCTGATGCCCGATCCGATCGCGATCGGCGGGCAGCGCGACGACGTCGGCATCGACGTCGCGCTGGAGTGGAACGACAGCTATTACGAGCAGGTTCTCTGCTTCACCAACAACATCCCGCAGCGCGACGGCGGCACTCACCTCGCGGCGTTCCGCGCGGCGCTGACCCGCACGCTCAACGCCTATGCCGACAAGAGCGGCATGATGAAGCGCGAAAAGGTCAGCCTCACCGGCGACGACATGCGCGAGGGGCTGACCGCGATCGTCTCAGTCAAGTTGCCGGACCCCAAGTTCAGCTCGCAGACCAAGGACAAGCTGGTCTCGTCCGAGGTGCGCCAGCCGCTGGAGGCGCTGATGGCGGACAAGCTGGCCGAGTGGCTGGAGGAGAATCCGGGTCACGCCAAGACGATCATCCAGAAGATCATCGATGCGGCCGCCGCCCGTGAAGCCGCCCGCAAGGCGCGCGAGGCCAGCCGCAAGTCGGTGATGGGTATCGCGTCGTTGCCCGGCAAGCTGGCCGACTGCCAGGAGCGCGATCCCTCCAAGTCCGAACTGTTCATCGTCGAGGGTGACTCGGCCGGCGGGTCGGCCAAGCAGGGCCGCAACCGGCACAACCAGGCGATCCTGCCGCTCAAGGGCAAGATCCTGAACGTCGAGCGCGCGCGCTTCGATCGCATGCTCTCCTCCAAGGAGGTCGGCACTTTGATCCAGGCGCTCGGCTGCGGGATCGGGCGCGACGACTTCAACGCGGACAAGCTGCGTTACCACAAGATCGTCATCATGACGGACGCCGACGTGGACGGCGCGCATATCCGGACCCTGCTGCTCACCTTCTTCTACCGGCAGATGCCCGAGCTGATCACGCGCGGGCACCTCTTCATCGCCCAGCCGCCGCTCTACAAGGTCGCGAAGGGCCGGTCGGAGGTCTATCTCAAGGACCAGGCTGCGCTCGATCAGTATCTGGTCGATGCCGGCGTCGCGACGCTGGCGCTGGATACCGTAGAAGGCCGCCGCACCGGCGCCGATCTGCAGGCGCTGATCGATCATGCGCGCCGCGTGCGCACGCTGATGAGCTACGTGCCGCGCCGCTACGAGGGCGGCATCGTCGAGGCGCTGGCGCTAACCGGCGCGCTAGCCCCCGATGCCGATCGCAAGGCGCTGGCACCCAAGGTCGCCGAATGGCTCGGCCGGATCGATCCCGAGGCGGAGTGGAAGGGCGAAGCGTCCAAAGAGGGCGGCTATCACCTGACCCGCAAGTGGCGCGGCGTCTCCGATCATCACGTGATCGACGCGGCGTTCCTCGGCTCGGCGGAGGCGCGCAAGCTGCACGCCCTCGCCGCCGAGCAGGCCGAGGCTTACGGCTCGCCCTCGCGGCTCGTCTCGATCAAGACGGCCGAGAAGATCGACGCCGCCGAGGACGAGGACGCACCCGCCGATCCCAAGGGCATTGTCGTCGGTCGCCCGTCCGAGCTGCTGGAGGCGGTGTTCGCGTCGGGCCGCAAGGGCCTGTCGATCGCGCGCTACAAGGGCCTCGGCGAAATGAACGCGGAACAGCTATGGGAGACCACGCTCGATCCGGCCAACCGCTCGCTGCTCAAGGTCGAGGTTGCGCAGGCCGATGTCGCCGACGAGATCTTCACCCGCCTGATGGGCGACGTGGTCGAACCGCGCCGCGAGTTCATCCAGGAGAATGCGCTCTCGGTCGCCAATCTGGACGTCTGATCCGGTGTCGGGCGCGGAGCAACTGCCGCGCCCGCCCGAACGACCCGATCCGGACATGTGCTGCGGCCGGGGCTGCTGCCCTTGCATCTTCGATTATTACGATGACGTCCTCGCCCGCTGGCAGGCGCTGGTGCGCGAACGCGGATTCGATCCGGTCGAACTGATGGAGCGGCTCGGCTAGAGCTTCGCGACCGCGCTCCGCCGGAAGCAATCATGGATGTGGTCGTTGACCAGCCCGGTCGCCTGCATCCACGCATAGACGATCGTCGGGCCGACGAACTTGAAGCCGCGCTTCTTGAGGTCTTTCGAGATGCGCTCGGACAGGGGCGTCGTGGCGTTCACGCTGTGACCGTCGCCCTGCAGAGGCGCGCCATCGACGAAGCCCCAGCAGTAATCGGCGAAATCCTCGCCGGCATCGCGCATCTGCAAATAGGCCCGCGCCCCGCCGATCGTCGCCTCGATCTTGGCGCGTGAGCGGATGATGCCCGGATCGGCGAGCAGGCGCACGATCTCCGCCTCGCCGAAGCGCGCGACCTTTTCGGGATCGAAGCCCGCGAACCCCGCGCGAAACGCCTCGCGCTTCCTCAGGACGGTGATCCAGGCGAGCCCGGCCTGGAAACCATCGAGCATCAGCTTCTCCCACAAGGCGCGACCATCGCGCTCGGGTACGCCCCATTCCTCGTCATGATAGACGCGCATCAGCGGGTCGCCGCCCGCCCAGCCGCAGCGCCGCTCCATCACCGGCCTCCGCCCGGATAATCGAGCTCGAAAGCGGTGATGCTCGATTCGTAGAGCGGCACGGGCATGACGATCCTCTCCAAAGGGTTCCGGCGCATCGGCACGCCCTATACTTTAGTACAGGTCCAGACACCCGCCGATCCAGATTGACGCTACGGAAATCAGCATTTGCGTCTTGTGCATCTTCCAGTTGCTGACAACGCAATCAAAATTGAACCGTTCGCACTTGCGAAATTCCATGATGCAGCGCACAAAGATCGGGCCTTTCAGGCATCCTCTCCTAAAACTTCAGGCCGTCCTTCGGGGCGGCCTTTTTTTATCCCGCGAGTTTCTTCTGGCGGCGACGCTGGACGGACGAACCCAGCCCCAGCGCCTCGCGATATTTGGCGACCGTGCGCCGCGCGATATCGAAGCCGCGCTCCTTCAGCAGATCGACCAGCGTATCGTCGGAGAGAATGGCGTCGGCCGCCTCGTCGGCGATCAGCTTCGCGATATGGCTCTTCACCGCCTGCGCGGATGCCGCCTCGCCGCCGTCCGCCGACTGGATCGCGCTGGTGAAGAAGAATTTCAGCTCGAACAGCCCGCGCGGGCAGGCGAGATATTTGTTGGAAGTGACGCGGCTCACCGTCGATTCGTGCATGCCGATCGCCTCGGCGATGGTCTTGAGCGTCAGCGGGCGGAGATGCTCGACGCCCTGCCGGAAGAAGCCCTCCTGCTGCTTCACGATCTCGGTCGCGACCTTGACGATGGTGCGCGCCCGCTGGTCGAGCGCCTTCATCAGCCAGTTGGCGCTCTGCAGGCTGTCGTTGAGCCAGGCCTTGCTGCCCTTGTCCTGCGCGGCGCCGGAAAGCTCGGCATAATAGGACCGGTTGACGATCAGGCGCGGCAGCGTCGCGTTGTTGAGTTCCACCGCCCAGCCCTTCGCGGTCTGCGCGACGAAAATGTCCGGCACCACCGGCTGCGTCTCGGCCGCCGCGAACTGCAGGCCGGGCTTGGGATCGTAGGCGCGCAGCTCGCGGATCATGTCGGCCATGTCCTCGTCGTCCACCCCGCAGATCCGCCTAAGTCTCGGCAGGTCGCCGCGCGCGAGGATGTCGAGGTTGGCGATCATCTTCTGCATGCAGGGGTCGTAGCGATCGGCCTCCTTCGCCTGCAGCGCGAGACATTCGGCGAGGTCGCGCGCACCGATGCCAGTGGGATCGAAGGTCTGCACCACCGCCAGCACATGCTCGACCAGCGACAGCGGCGCGCCCAGCCGGTCGGCGATGTCGAGCAGCGCGACGGTCAGGTAACCGGCTTCGTCCAGCGCATCGATGATGTGACCGGCGATCAGCAGCTGGTCGCCGGAGAGGACGGCTCCCGCCTGCGCGGTCAGGTGATCGGCGAGGCTTTCGGCGCCGACCAGCGTCTCCTGAAAGTCCCCGCCCTCGCCGCCGCCGGTCGCCGTGCCCGCCATGCCGAGCGACCCATCCATGCCCTGCGCGCCGGCCAGATCGGTCGGCGAATCGTGGTGGAAGGTTTCCTCCGCGTAATCGACATCGAGCGGCACATCCTCGCCACCGCCGTTGAGGCCGGCGAGCGCGTCGGTCGGCTCAGGCGCTTCGCCGTCGAAGTCGGCTTCCGGCTCGCGCACCTCTTCCGAAGACCCCGCCTCCAGCAACGGGTTCTTCTCCAGCTCCTCTGCGATGAAGGCCTCGATCTCGAGGTTGGAGAGCGCCAGCAGCTTGATCGCCTGCTGAAGCTGCGGCGTCATCACCAGCGACTGGGACTGTCGCAGGTCGAGGCGCGGACCCAGCCCCATCGGCGTTAGAGCGCGAAGCCCTCGCCCAGATAAAGGCGACGCACGTCCGGATTCGCCACCAGCGCGGCGGGCGATCCCTGGAACAGCACCTTGCCGTCGTAGATGATGCAGGCGCGATCGACGATATCGAGCGTCTCGCGGACGTTATGGTCGGTGATCAGCACGCCGATGTCGCGGCGCTTCAGATCCTTCACCAGATCGCGAATATCGCTGATCGAGATCGGATCGATGCCCGCGAACGGCTCGTCGAGCAGCATGATCGAGGGATCGCCGGCCAGCGCGCGGGCGATCTCGCAGCGGCGGCGCTCGCCGCCGGACAAGGCGGTCGCCTTGGCGTCGCGCAGATGCTCGATGTGGAATTCGGCGAGCAATGTGTCCAGCCGCTCGGCCCGGCGCGCCGGATCGGGTTCAGACAGTTCGAGCACGGCCGAGATGTTCTGCGCGACGGTCAGGCCCCGGAAGATCGAGGTTTCCTGCGGCAGATAGCCCAGGCCCAGGATCGCGCGGCGATACATCGGCAGCGCGGTGATGTCCTCGCCGTCGAGCAGGATGCGCCCCGCATCCGGCTTCACCAGGCCCATCACCGAATAGAAGCAGGTCGTCTTACCGGCACCGTTGGGGCCGAGCAGGCCGACCACCTCGCCGCGCGCGACCTCCAGGCTGACGTCCTGCAGAACGGGGCGCGAATCGTAGGATTTGGCGATCGAAACGATCGACAAGGCGCGCGTCGCCGGCGGCGTCGGGGATGCGCTGTCGCGCGGCGAGAGGATCGTGTCGTTCATGGATGACCTTGTGCCCGCCTCATGTGGCAGGCTTCCTGCATGGCGATCAAGCCCCGGCGGGATTATTTGCCGGCGGGCTTGGTCGCGGGTGCGTTGTTGTCGTTATGCTGGGGCACGGTGAAGCGGCCCGAGACACGGCCACCCTTGCCGGTCGTCCCGCTGCCCCCGACCGCGCCGCCGTCCATCGTGGCCTGGTTGGTGTCGAGGTTGATCACCAGCCGGCCGCCGCGCACGGTGCTGGCATTGGGCCCGGTGCGATCCAGCGTCACCTTGCCGATCAGCGTGACCAGCCGCTTGTCGAGATCGTAGATGCCGTAATCGCCGTGCGCCACCTCGGTCGGCCGGGTGACGACGACATGGCCGGTCGCATCGAGCCGGTGGATCTGCGGGCTGCCGCCGCTGCCCTGCCCGCTGTTGGCCATCGACCCGGTATAGTTGGCGGTCACGCGATCGGCGGTCAGCGTCATGTCCTGCTGCACGGCGCGGACGCTGCCGGTCAGGAAGGCGCGATGCTCGAGATCGTGGACCTCCATGTGATCCGCGTCGAAATCGACCGGCGCATTGCTGTTGTGCTTCGCCTGCTGCGCGGCCGCAGCACCGGCGATCAGGATGGCGAGAAGCGGCGCTGCGCGGCGGATGGTCATTTCGCGGATTTGGCGGTTCGCTGCGTGATATGCAAGCGGGCATGACCGTTCAGCACGACGACCTTGCCGTCGAGGTCTGCGGTCATCCGGTCCGCGCTGAAATTGCCGAGCGGCATCGTGCCGGTCACCGGGTTGCGGCTGGCGAGCTTGCGCGTCTGCATGTCGAGATCGACGTCATGCGTGTCGAGCCGGTAGCCGTCAGCGCTGCGGAAGGCGACCGGGCCATCCAGCCCGACCTTCTGATTGTTCATGTTGTAGGTGCCCTTGGGCGCGGTCAGCGTCGCGGGGCCGCCCTGCAGCGCTATGTCCGCCGCGAGCGTGTCCAGCTTCACCACCGGATCGGCCGAGGTCTGCTGCACGGCGGATTTGGCGGTCAGCGAGAAGGGCTGGCCCTTGTCGTCCTCGCCACGATAGCGCGCCTGGCTGACGCGCAGCCGCTCCTTGGCCATCGCCACGCGATCCTTGGCGAGCACGAACGAGATGTCGCGGCCGGAGGTCAGCGGCGCGAAGCCCAGCGCCAGCACGAGGACCAGCACCGAGGCCGGCAGCGTAACCCGCGCCACCGCGATGATGCGATCGTGATTCGAACCCGGCCGCGCCCAGATGCGCCGCTTGCGCCGCTCGGCGCGCGCGACGTCGGACAGAGGCCCGGCGACCGCCTCAGGCATCTTCGTTCTCGAGGGAAGTCCGCACCGGCCCGCTCCCCCACCCGGCCACCCACACTATTCTGGAGGGGAGGCCGGGTGGGGGAGCGGGCCGGTGCGGAGCGCAAATTACGCATGGGCGAAGATATCGATCTCGGGCCAGCCGGCGAGATCCAGCTCGGCGCGCGCCGGCAGGAAATCGAAGCAGGCCTGCGCCAGATGCATGCGGCCCTCGCGAATCAGGCGCTCGTCCAGCTTCTCCTTCATCGCGTGAAGGAAGCGCACGTCG
>BACX01000542.1 GCA_000333335.1 Sphingomonas-like bacterium B12
GCGCCGGATTGAACCACTCCGTTGAACCTCGTAGCAGTTCGTCCATGTAGAAATTTGGCGTCGGCGCCTCCCTGCGCTATGTCGCGTCGCATCCTGGGGGAAAGACGGGTTTTCGCGTTCCGATATGCAGGCATCCTTGAGGCTTCTCGCGCGCAGGCGTTTCCTGCCGCTGTTCACGACCCAGTTCCTGGGCGCCTTCAACGACAATCTCTTCAAGACCGCGATGGTGATGCTCGTCACCTATCGCATCTTCTCGGACGATCGTCTGGAGGCGGCGTTCAACGCGGCGGCCAACGCGCTGTATATCCTCCCCTTCTTCCTGTTCTCGGCGCTCGCCGGCCAGCTCGCGGATTGCCGCGACAAGGCGTGGATCATCCGGCTGGTGAAGACCGCCGAGATCGCGATCATGGCGGTCGGCGCGGTCGGGCTGATGTTGCAGTCGGTGACGCTGCTGCTGCTCGCCTTGTTCGCGATGGGCGCCCATTCCACCTTCATCGGCCCGATCAAATATGCGCTGCTGCCCCAGCACCTGCACCGTGACGAGGTGCTGGGCGGCACCGGCCTGGTCGAGGCCGGCACCTATATCGGCGTGCTGCTCGGCATCCTCGCGGGCGGCGTGATTCCAGCGACCGCGGTCGCGGCGACGATCATGGCGATCGCGCTGATCGGGCGCATCGCCGGCGCCCAGGTACCCCCGGCCCCGCCAGTGATCGAGGACCATACGATCGACCTCCACGTCGTGCGCGCCTCGGTCCGGCTCGTGTCCGAAACGCTGCACGTGCCGCGCCTGATGCTGGCGGTGGGGGCAATCAGCTGCTTCTGGATGCAGGCGGCGATCCTCGGCACATTGTTCGTGCCGCTGGTGAAGAGCGTGCTGCTGGCCGATCAGCAGGTGGCCACGCTGTTCCTCGCCGTCTTCTCGATCGGCGTCGGCGTCGGGTCGATCGCGATCAACCGGTTGCTGAGCGGCACGGTATCGGCGCGCTTCGCACCGGCGGTGGCGCTGCTGATGGGCGCCTGCCTGCTCGATCTCCACCATGTCGTGGGCCATTGGGAAGAACCGGACACGATGATCGGCTGGAAAGTCTTCATCGATCTGCCCCACGCCAAGCACATCCTGCTCGATCTGTTCGGCGTCGCGGTGTTCGGCGGCATGTTCGTCGTGCCGCTCTACGCTTTCCTGACCACCACGGTGGACAAGCTCCACACCGCGCGCACGGTGGCGGCGAACAACATCGTCAATTCGGGCGCGATGGTGGTGGGGGCGCTGCTCTTCGCGGGTCTGGTGCGCGTCGGCGTGCGGGTCGAGGACACGCTGATCGTCACGGCGGCGGGCAGCGTCGCGGCGGCCGCCATCGCCTGGCGGCTCCATCGCGCCTGCGCGCCGGCGCTCAGCTCAACATGATGAAGAAGAAGACCAGCCCGGCGGCATAGCAGCCGAGGAAGAAGCGCAGATCCTGCTTCCAGCCCGGCCAGTGGGCCTCGGTCTCCTCGACCAGTTCGATCGGCATCTCCACCGCATAGGCCGGCGGCGCCAGCAGCAGCGGCTTGCGGCGACGGATCAGCGCTGCGGACAGCGACTGTGCGGAAAGCGTGCGCGTTGCCTCGAACATGGTCGCAGCTTAACGAACTGTTTACCCTTTGGGAGCGGAAATTTCTCTGTCCCGCGAGTCCCGTGGCGGGACGGATCAGGCGAACCGGCTTTTCGGGATATGCGTGATTCGGCAGGCGAGATCGGCCTCGCCGCTCGCCACGACGAAGGTCTCCCCGCCGTCGACGATGCCGGTCGTGAACACCACCGGCGTCGGCAGATAGAGGCGGTGCGCGATCGGATGGGTCAGCTCCGGGTCCGCCTCGATCAGCGGCACCGAATCCTCCAGCCGCAGGATCGTGGCCGGATCGTCGCGGTCGAGCAGCGCCCAGAAGGTGCGATAGACACCTACTTTCTCGCGCGGCTCGACGCCGTGGTAGAGTGCCAGCCAGCCCGCGTCGGTCAGGATCGGAGGCGTGCCGCCGCCCACCTTCATCGCCGAGGAGGAGCCGCGCTGCGCCCGGATGCCGGGCCGGTCGCACGGCTTCCAGTGCAGCGCGTCGGGCGACGAAGCGAGGTGGATCACCGGCCCGCCCGCGAAGCCCGCATGTTCGGGATAAGCGAAATACAGCTCGCCCATCGGCCGGGTCAGCGCCCAGAACTGGCCGCCGGGCTTGCCCTCGAACAGCAGCATGTCCTTGTTCTGGTGATCGAGCACCAGCCCCTCCAGCCGCCACTCGAACCCATCGCTGGAGGTGTAGAGCGAGGTGCCGTGCCGCTCCGCCGAGCAGGAGCAGACCGTCATGTAGTAACGCCCGTCGACCCGGCTGATGCGTGGATCCTCGATGCCGTAATCCTGGTATGACGCGCGCGGCTCGATGGCGCGATCGTAGTGGACGGCGACGACCTCCCGCCCGTCTGGCGTCAGCTCGACCGGCAGCAGCCAGCTGAGCGAGGTCAGCGCCATCTGCGGATAGGCACCGCCTTTCACCAGAAACGTGCGCGGATCGGACATGTCGATGGCCGCGACAGGATGCGGATCGAGCACGTAGCCTTCTGCCGTCCAGCGGATCGCGCGGGCATGGTCGCCCTCGACCGGCTTCACCAGCGCCTCGGCGACGCGGACCATCAGCAGCAGATTGCCCGACGGCAGCCGGGTCAGTGCCGGGTTGAAGGCGCCCAGCACGAAGGTCGGCTCGGCCACGCCCCGGCGCAGCGGAGAGCGCGCGAGATCGACGTCGTCCGGCGTGAAGATCAGATAGTCGTCGCTCATGGGGCCTCCGCTTCGCGTCCGGAACGTCGCCACGCCCCTGCCCGTTCCGTCGCCTGAGGAGACAGGACATGGGACGAGTGAAGGCCGGAGACCGCGTGGTGTGGAACTCCCACGGCGGCACCGCCGAAGGCAAGGTGGTGAAGAAGGTCACCAGGCGGACCAGCGTGAAGGGTCACACGGTCGCCGCCTCGAAGGACGATCCGCAGTTCATCGTCGAAACCGACGAGGGCAAGCGGGCGGCGCACAAGCCGGAGGCGCTGCGAAAGGCCTAAAGCCCTCCCTGCAAGGGAGGGGTTTGGGGTGGGTTTTGGGTCACGATACGGCGGCCAAGCGGGGTGAGGCAAAAGTCACGCGCGCCTCCACCCACCCCCTAACCCCCTCCCTTGCAGGGAGGGGAAACTAGCGTGGCACCCGCTCCAGCGCCGCGAGCCACGGCGCGGCCGTTCCGTCCGAGGGCGCCCGCCAGTCGCCACGCGGGCTGAGCGCGCCGCCGGTCGAGACCTTCGGGCCGTTGGGGATGGCCGAGCGCTTGAACTGGCTGATCTGGAAGAAGCGGAACAGGAAGCGCTCCAGCCAGTGGCGGATCGTCGGCAGATCATAGGCCACACGCTGCGCCTCCGGCACGCCGAGAGGCCATTCGCCGGCCTCCGCATCGCCCCACGCCCGCAGCGCCAGAAAGGCGATCTTGGCAGGGTCCATCCCCCAGCGCACGATGTGGTGGAGGAAGAAGTCGTTGAGCGCATACGGCCCGATCTTCGCCTCGGTCGACTGGATCGCGCCGTCCGCGCCCGCCGGCACCAGTTCGGGCGAGATTTCGGTGCCGAGGATGCGCGCCAGCACCTCGTCCGTCGCGGCATCGTATTGGCTGGTCTGGATGCACCAGCGGATCAGGAACTGGATCAATGTTTTGGGCACGCCGGCATTGACGGCATAATGGCTCATCTGATCGCCGACGCCGTAGGTGCACCAGCCGAGCGCCAGCTCGGAGAGGTCGCCGGTGCCGACGACGATCCCCTCACGCTGGTTGGCGAGGCGGAAGAGATAGTCGGTGCGCAGCCCCGCCTGCACATTCTCGAAGGTCACGTCGTAGACCGGCTCGCCGCCCGCGAACGGGTGGTCCATATCCTCGAGCATCCGGGTCGCGGCGGGGCGGATGTCGATCTCGGCGCCGGTGATGCCGAGCGCGTCCATCAGCGCCCAAGCGTTGGACCTCGTATCGTCGCCGGTCGCGAAACCGGGCATCGTGAAGCCGAGGATGTCGGCGCGCGGTCGGCCGAGCCGGTCGAACGCCTTGGCCGCGACGATCAGCGCATGGGTCGAGTCCAGCCCGCCCGACACGCCGATCACCAGCCGCTTGGCCCCCGACGCGGAGACGCGCTTCGACAGGCCCTCCACCTGGATGTTGAACGCCTCGTAGCAATCCTCGTCGAGCCGGGCGGGATCGTCCGGCACGAAGGGAAAGCGGGCGACCGCGCGCTTGAGGCCGATGTCGGCGAAGGCCGGCTTGTGATCGAAGCTCACCCGACGCGTGCGCGTCTCGGGATGACCGGCGGCGGCGGCGGCGTCGTTGAAGGTGCCGAAACGCATCCGCTCCGCCCGCAGGCGGCCGGTATCGACATCGGCGATGGTCAGCTCCGCCGTGGCGGAAAATCGCGAGGAGGCCGCCAGTTCGTCGCCCAGTTCGTAGATGAACGCCTGACCGTCCCAACTGAGATCGGTGGTGCTTTCACCCGGCCCGGAAGCGGCGAAGGCGTAGGCCGAGCAGGTGCGTGCCGAATGGGCGGCGGCCAGCATCGCCCGCTCGCGCGCCTTGCCGATCACGATGTTGGAGGCCGACAGGTTACAGAGGATCAGCGCGCCCGCCAGCGCGGCTTGCGTGGAAGGCGGCGTCGGCGCCCAATAATCCTCGCAGATCTCGGCCGCGAAGACGAAGCCCGGCAGGGCGGAGGCGGCGAAGATCAGGTCGGTGCCGAAGGGCACGCTCTCGCCACCGATCTCGACGCTGAGGCCGGTCAGGCCGACGCCGGGCGCGAACCAGCGCTTCTCGTAATATTCGCGGTAATTGGGCAGGAAGCTCTTGGGCACGATGCCGAGCAGCCGCCCCCGCGCGATCACATAGGCGCAATTGTAGAGACGGCCGTTGCGCAATAACGGCGCGCCGACCAGCAGCACCGGCTTCAGCTTCGCGCTCCCTGCCACGACGGCCGCGATCGCCGCTTCGGTCGAGGCGATGAAACCGTCCTGCAGGTGGAGATCGTCCACCGCGTAGGACGAGATGTTCAACTCTGGATAGACGACCAGATCGACGCCGGCGGCATCCGCTTCCTTCGCCAGTTCCAATGCGGCCTCGGCGTTGCGTGCGGGATCGCCGGCGGTCGCGATCGGGGTCGCCGCCGCGACGCGCACGAAGCCGTGGGCGTGGATCGAGTGAAAGTGCTTGTCGGGCCTGCTCAAGCTGCGCGCTCCGGGGCTTGTTTCGTGTCCGCCTCTAGCGCCTTATGATGCAGAGCGCATCAGGGGAGGATGTCGATGCCCGCCGCACCCGAGACGATGACCGCGCAGCAGAAGGCGTGGATGGCCTCGATCAAGGAGAATCTGGTAAAGGAAACCGGCAAGTCGCTGGACGAATGGGCCGCCATCGCCCGCACCTGCCCGGAAACGAAGCACCGCGCGCGGCTGGGCTGGATGAAGGAGCATCACGGCCTCGGCCAGAACCGTGCCTCTGTGATCCTCGGCGTCGCTTTCCCGAAGGAAACGGGTTGGGGGCAGCCCGATGCACTTGCCGATACCTTGTGGAAGGACGACGCCCTGCGCGCGATCTTCGAGGCGGTGAAGGTGGAGATCGTCGCGCTCCCCGACGTCGTGATCGGCCAGCGCAAGACCTATTCGGCTTTCTCGCGCGCCTACCAGTTCGCCGCCGCGCGGCCGGACAAGGGGGCCGTTCTGCTCGGCCTCGCGTTAGAGTGGGACGCCGCGCCCGGCCTCGTCGCGCCGAAGCGGCCGGTCTGGTCGGAGCGGTTGAAAGCGGAGACGCGGATCACCTCCGTCGACGAGATCGCGCCGCTCGTGCCGTTGATCCGACAGGCTTGGGAGGCGTCCTGACCAGACTGGCGTAACCGGACCGTCATCGCCATATCGCCCTCTCGAACGAGGGAGAGGATCACCGTGAGCGTAGCATTCCGCCGCGAGAGCGACGACGAGCATAAGGAACCGAAATTCGAGCTGCCGCTGCCGCCCGGCCCCAACCTGGTCACCGCGCGCGGCCTCGCGTTGATCGAGGCGAAGGTGGCGGAGCTGGAGGCGATCGACGCCGCCGCTCTTCCCGAGGCCGAGCGCGAGCAGCATGGTCGCGTCCTACGCTACTGGCGCACACGGCAGGCGACCGCGCAGCCCGCACCGCCTCCGCCCGAGGACGAGGTGGCGTTCGGATCGCGCGTCTCCTTCCGGCTCAACGGCCAGACCAAGCGCATCGACATCGTCGGCGATGACGAAGCCGAACCCAACGAGGGCCGCCTCGCTTTCTCCGCCCCGCTCGCTCGCGCGCTGATCGGCGGCTATGTCGGCGAGAAGGTCGATTTCGGCGGCAAGGCCGAGGCGATCGAGATCCTGAGCACCGAAGCCATCCCCGACTGACGGAGACCCGCATGTCCGATTTCCGCATGATCATCCGCGCGCACGGCGGCCCCGAGCAGATCGAGCGCGAGGAGATCGCACCCACTCCGCCCGGCGCCGGCGAGGCGCGGATGCGGCAAAGCGCGGTCGGGCTGAATTTCATCGACACCTATCACCGCACCGGCCTCTACCCGATGACGCTGCCCTCCGGTCTCGGCACCGAGGCGGCGGGCGTGGTCGAAGCGGTCGGCGAGGGCGTGGAGGGGCTGAAGGCTGGCGACCGCGTCGCTTATGCCGGCGGCACGCCAGGCAGCTATGCGACCGTGCGCACGCTGCCCGCCGACCTGCTCGTGCCCCTGCCCGACGCGATCGATGACAAGACGGCGGCCGCCGCGATGCTCAAGGGCATGACCGCGGCCTACCTGATCGGCCCGTGCGCGAAGATCGAGGCGGGGCAGACCGTGCTGGTCCACGCCGCCGCCGGCGGGGTCGGCTCGATCCTCGTGCAGTGGCTCGCCGCGATCGGCGTCACCGTGATCGCCCATGCCGGATCGGAGGAAAAGGCCGCCATCGCGAGGTCTCTCGGCGCTCACGACGCGCTGTCGTGCCCGATGGGCGATCTCGCCCCCAGGGTCCGCGAGCTGACCGGCGGCAAGGGCGTCGAGGCGGTGCTCGACGGGGTCGGCAAGGCGAGTTGGGCGGCCTCGCTCGCCTCGGTGGCGACGCGCGGGCTCCTCGTCACCTACGGCAATGCCAGCGGCCCCGTGCCGCCGATCGACGCGCTCGCGCTCTCGCAGGCCGGATCGATCTTCGCCACCCGGCCGACGCTCGCCCACTACGCCCGCAATGCGCAGGAACGACGCGATCTCGCCGGCGCGCTGTTCGACCGTATCGCCAGCGGCGCGGTCACCATCCCGGTCGGCCAGACCTTCGCTCTGGCCGATGCCGGGGACGCCCATCGCGCCCTCGAATCGCGTTCCACGACCGGTTCGACCCTCCTGCTGCCCTAAATCGCCCGAAAAACGCCTGTTCAGGCTGGACCTTGCCCGAATTCCACGGCTATGTGCTCCGGCTTCGTTAAGGAGGAGACGAGTTCCATGAATAACACCGAGCTCGCCGAGCAGATTGCTGCCGGCCACGGCCTGTCGAAGGCGGACGCCCGCAAGGTCGTCGACGCCGTTTTCACCGCCATCACCGATGCGGCCGCCAAGGGCACCGAAGTTTCGATCTCCGGCTTCGGCAAGTTCAAGGTGAAGGACAGCCCGGCGCGCGAAGGCCGCAACCCGGCCACCGGCGCCGCGATGACCATCGCCGCCTCGAAGAAGCTGGGTTTCTCGCCGGCCAAGGCCGTCAAGGACAAGCTGAACGGCTGATTTTCGTGAGCCTCGATAGCGTTCGCGCCTTCCTTCGGGAAAAAGCGCCCGATATCGGGATCATAGATCAGGGCGCCAGCACCGCCACGGTGAACGAGGCGGCGCTGGCACTGGGGGTCGAGCCGGGACAGATTGCCAAGACTTTGTCCATCAGGGTCAATGACGAGGCGATCCTGATCGTTGCCAGAGGCGACGCCCGGCTCGACAACCGCAAGACCAAGGCCGCGTTCGGAGGCCGCCCGCGCATGCTGGGTGCCGAGGATGTCGAGGCCCTGACCGGCCATCCGGTCGGCGGCGTCTGCCCGTTCGGGCTCGCCACCCCTCTTCCCGTCTATTGCGACGTGTCGCTCCGGGATTTCGCCGAGGTCTATCCGGCGGCGGGATCGCGCACCAGTTCGGTGCGGCTGACGCCCGATCGGCTCGCCACGCTGGTCGATGCGCGCTGGATCGACGTCTGCTCGCTACCGGCCCTCGCCGAATAACGGCCTCGCCAGCACCACATCCTCACATTCCTGACTGCCGACGCGGAAGCGGCGCTCGCCGATCTTCGCGAAACCGTGCTGCCGGTAGAAGGCCAGCGCGCGCATGTTTCCGGCGAACACACCCAGCAGCAAGCGCCTCGCCCCCACCGCCTCGGCATGGCCCGTCGCCCGCCCCATCAGCGCCGCGCCCAGCCCGGTGCCGTGGGTGCGCGAGAAGCTGTAGATCCGCTTCAGCTCCAGATCGCCCGGCTCCGCCTGAGCGAGTTTCGGCGCGGTGACCAGCGCATAGCCGAGCGGCGCACCGCCAGCCTTCGCCTCGGCAATCCACGCTGCGCTGTCGCCGGCCTCAAGGAGCGCCCGATAGGCATCGACACCATGCTCCCGCGCGCAATGCGCGACGATCGCATCGCCTTCCAATATGCCCGCGAAGGTCTCCAGAAAGGTCGCCGCGCCGATCAGCGCCAGCCGTTCCGCATCCTCGCCGCCCGCCGGCCGCAACGTCCAGTCCACGCGCCTCTCCCGTTTTCGCGCACGCCCTTAGACGAAGGTCGTAGCGGTGCGAAAGATCAACTCCTGGGTAACCAATCCAGATTAGCGATGCGGGTGTAGTTTCGGAGGTTCCAGTGCGGCGCCAGCCCCCATCCGCATCCCCCTTATCGGCCACCTTCGCCCGCATGGCGGAAGCCTCCATGCGCCTGCCGCGATCGCGCGCGCAGATGATCCTCGGCGTCAGCCTGCTGGTCACCTCCATCGTCGATCTCGCGACGGGGCCGGAGGTGAACTTCAACATCTTCTACCTCGCCATCGCCTGCTTCGGCAGCTGGTGCGTGGGAGAGCGGACCGGCCTCGGCGTCGGCGTGTTCGCGGTCCTCATGCTGGCGGCGAACCACCACTTCGGCTTCGACCAGCACACGACCCAGGTCGGACGAGCGACCCTGTTCTGGAACATGCTGGCGCGCTGCCTGACCTCGATCTTCGTGGTGGCGATCGCATCCGGCCTGCGCCATGCGCTCGATCAGGCCCGCTGGTCGGCAACGACCGATCCGTTGACCGGCGTGCTCAACAAGGCCGCTTTCCAGCGCCGGCTCGGCGCGCTGGTGAACCATGCGCAGCGGCGCGGCGACTCGCTGGTGCTCGCCTATATCGATCTGGACGGCTTCAAAGGCGTGAACGACGGCTTCGGCCATGCCGCCGGCGACCGCCTGCTCTGCGAATTCTCCGAAAATGCGAGCGATGCGATCCGGGCGCACGATCTGTTCGCACGGATCGGCGGCGACGAGTTCGTGACGCTGATGACGGTGCCCAACTGCATGCAGGGTGATATCGCGGCGGAGCGGCTGCACCACCGGTTGAGCGTCATCCTGCGTGCGACGGGCCACGCCGTCACCTGCAGCATGGGCGCGATGGTGGTGCCGGCCCAGCAGGTCGCGGACACGGCCAAGCTGGTCGAGTCCGCCGATGCCCTGATGTACGAGGTGAAGCGGGGCGGCAAGAATGCGCTGCGCGTCGCCCGCCTCGATCTCCAGCCCGCCCCGACAGGCCAGATCGTGCTGCCCCTCCGGGCCGATCGGCGGAAGGATCACACCCAGATGGCGAACGCCGCATGACGATCTATTACAGCCCCGCCCGCCGCCCGAACGACGAGGATGACCGCCAGCGTGCGGTCGAGGCCTCCGGCCTGCTCGACGCCGCCGGCGATCCCGCGCTGGACGCGATCGTGCGCGAGGCGGCCGATCTGTTCGGCACGCCGATCGCCGCGATCTCGATCGTCGACAACGAGCGCCAGTATTTCCCGGCTCGCTTCGGCCTTGGGGCATCGGAAACGCCGCGTGCGGCTTCGTTCTGCGCGCATGCGATGCTCGATTGCAGCCAGCCGCTGCTCATCACCGACGCGAGCTCCGACGAACGTTTCGCGGGTAATCCGCTGGTGCTGTCCGGGCCGGACATCCGTTTCTATCTGGGCATGCCGCTGGTGGCGGAGAACGGCCAGCCGCTCGGCGCGCTGTGCGTCATCGACAATCAGGTGCGCGACCTGCCGGAGCAGGACAAGCTCGACGCGCTCGCCGCACTGGCGCGCAAGGTGATGGACCGCGCGAACGCGATCGGGCGCTAGAGCAGATTGGGGGAGATCCCCGGCCGGCGGAGGGGGGAGAGCCGGCCGGGGATCGCAGGGACGACCTCGGAGGGGGAGGGAGTGAGCGTCGCCCCCGATGGGGATCAGTAGCCGTGCCGGTCCGCGGTGCGACCCTGGGCGATGCTGGCCAGAAGCAGTTCCAGCTGATCGGTCGAGAAGCCGACCTCCTTGAAACCCTTCATCGCCGAGACGGGCACCGCATAGCCCTGATGCCAGGCGTGAACGGCGAGCCGGCGCAGCGCTTCCAGGCGGGGGCTGGCGAGCCGGCGGTCCGGATTGCCGCCGAACAGGGCGGCGAAGGTACGGGCCAGCCAGCCCGGCGCGCGGAGCGACGCGATGTCATCGCGCTGCGCGAGCACGATCACTTCCCATTCGCTGCGCTCGAAAGCGGCGGGGATCGAGGACGAGCCGACCGGCGCTGCGGTGGCGAAGGCCTCGCGGGTGTCGAGATAGGCCATGGGACAACCCCTTACGAATATGCAGCACCCCCGCCCCGCGCGCCGTCAGCGGGCGAGCGCGGAAGTGCCCTGATGAGACGAAGCCGCGAGGCGGCAACCTTGGTTTCGTGGCGAGAGGGAGAATGGTTACTCCGTCACCGGACCGGACATCGACTGATACGGAGCCTTGCGGCACCGCACCATTCGTTCCTTACTGAGCGGTATATAAAGAGCGCAGCCGCTTTGCGTCAACCGCTTTCTGTACCGCTCGATAAAGTTTTTCGACGCGACCCTTCAGCCGGGCTTATCGCCCCGGCCACATCGCCAGCGCGGTATCGACCATGCGGCCGAGTTCTTCGCAGCAAGTGCCCGATCCAGCCTGCACAGACAGACCCTGGAACAGCGCGAAGACGTAGTTGGTCAGCGCCTCGGGATCGATATCCTCCGGCAGATCGCCTTCCGCCTTGGCCCGTTCGAATCGCTGGACGACCGCCAGTTTGGAGGAAACCCGCCGCGCCACCACTTCGGCCTTGATCGCCTCGGCTTCGGCGCCGCAGGCGACCGACGAGATTACCCCCAGGCACCCCTTCGGATCGCAGGTGCTCTGCTGGTTGGCGAGCGCACCGTGGAGCAGTCGCTCGGCCACGCCCCGCGCGGTCGGCGCGTCCAGCGCGGTCTGCATATAGGCGAGCTTTTCGGTCTCGTAGAGATCGAGCGCCTTCTTGAAGAGCGCTTCCTTGTTGCCGAAGCAGGCGTAGAGACTGGGCCGCGTGATGCCCATCGCCTCGGTCAGTTCGCTGAGCGATGCGCCTTCGTAGCCGCGCGTCCAGAACACCCTCAGCGCCGCCGCCAGCGCATCGTCCGCGTCGAATTCGCGCGGGCGACCACGGGTCGCGACGGCCGTATCCATGTTTTTCATACCGGTCGATATAATGAAGATGGCCGCGATCGTCCACCCATCGACCTTGGTCTAGCCGTTACACCATCCCATCGTCGAGGCGCCGAACACGGCACAATCGGCGGCGATCCCACCGAGCGATCGGTAGCCCGTCGATGCTCGCTTCATCAGATCGAACATGAAATCTTTGTCATACCGGTCGATCACCCGACCGTCGCCAGCATCACGCCAGTCGCGGCATCACGCCGACGTCCTGACCTGCGCGACCGTGATCGAACCGCGGATCGGCCATTTTTCCTGACAGATTTTTCGTATACGATTATAGCGGCGCCATCGGCTTGCCCGGACTCGCCGGGCCTGCTAGATGGCATTTGTCTGAGTAATTAAAGGCGGAAGATGATCAAGGGCTCCATCCTGATCGGCTCGCATGACGAGGCCGGCACAAGCTTCTTTTCGGCCATCGACCCGGCGACGGGCGAACAGATCGAACCGCGCTTCGCCTCGGCCGACGTGGCCGACGTCGCGAAGGCCTGCGCGCTGGCTGACGAGGCGTTCGACGCCTATGCCGCCACCACGCCGGAGGAGCGCGCCCGCTTCCTCGAAACCGTCGCCGACAACATCGTCGCGATCGGCGACGACCTCATCGTCCGCGCCATGCAGGAAAGCGGCCTGCCCCGCGCGCGACTGGAGGGCGAGCGGGGTCGCACCGTCGGCCAGCTTCGCCTGTTCGCCACCACCGTTCGCCAGGGCGACTGGCTCGACGCGACGATCGACCCGGCGCTGCCCGATCGCCAGCCGCTGCCCCGCCCGGATCTGCGCCGCGTCAACGTCGCGCTCGGGCCGGTCGCGGTCTTCGGCGCGTCCAACTTCCCGCTCGCTTTCTCCGTGGCCGGCGGGGACACCGCCTCCGCCTTCGCCGCCGGTTGCCCGGTGGTGGTGAAGGGCCACCCCGCCCACCCCGGCACCGGCGAGCTGGTCGCCCGCGCGATCCGTGACGCGGTGGCGGCGTGCGGGCTGCCCGAAGGCACTTTCTCCTACCTGCCCGGCCCCTCGATCGAGCTGGGCGGCGCGCTGGTCGCCGATCCGCGGATCAAGGCGGTGGGCTTCACCGGATCGCGCGCCGGCGGCATCGCGCTGATGAAGATCGCCGCCGCGCGGGCCGAGCCGATCCCGGTCTATGCCGAGATGTCCAGCATCAACCCGGTGGTGCTGATGCCCGCCGCGCTGGAGGCCCGTGGCGACGCGCTGGCCCCCGCCTTCGTCCAGTCGCTGACGATGGGTTCGGGCCAGTTCTGCACCAATCCCGGCCTCGTCATCGGCATCGCCGGCGACGCGCTCGACCGCTTCGTCGCCGCTGCCGGCGAGGCGCTGACGGGCGCCGCCGCCACAACCATGCTCACGCCGGGCATCCACGCCGCCTATGACAAGGGCGTGGCCGCGCTCGCCGGCCACGACAAGATCGAGACGATCGCGCGCGGCTGCCCGGCAAACGGCGCCAACCAGGCGCAGGGCGCGCTGTTCCGCACCGATGCGGCGAGCTTCCTCGCCGATGCGGCGCTGGGGCATGAGGTGTTCGGCTCCTCCTCCGTCGTCGTCGCCTGCCGCGATCTGCCGAGA
>BACX01000541.1 GCA_000333335.1 Sphingomonas-like bacterium B12
TCGGAGGGAGCCGCCTTACCATCGAGATATACCGGTACGGCCCCGACGATTATGGCTTGGACGATCCGGTCACCTCGATGGGCCGCGCGGTGATCGCCGTCGATCACCGCCCGCGCTTCGTCGAAGGTCGCGGTGCCCGCACACACGAGGATATCGACGCGCGCGCCGTCGACTTCACCGGCTGGAAGCGCGGCCGGCCGGCGACTTTGCTGTTCGATGTCGTCAGCGACGAAGGCAAGACGGTGGTGCACGACGAGGCCGTGCTGAACACGCCCGCCAAACGCTAGAGCATTTTCCAATCAGGTGGGATCACCTGATGGCTCGGAAAATGCGGCAAACTAAATGCTTAGAGCGGTTGATCCNGNGGAACCNGATCAACCGCTCTAGCCGGAGCGCCGCAGCGCCCCGGCGAACGTCCTACCAGCGGCGGCGATAGTAACCGCGCGGGCCGTGATAATAGCCGCGTGGGCCGCCCCAGCCGTAATGGCGATAGTACCAGACGTGGTACGGATAGGGCCGGTAGGTCCACGCCCCGCCGTAGAACACCCACGGATGATACCAGGTCGGCGCCGCGTAATAATAAGTCGGCCCGCCATAGGCGAAGGCCGGTGCGCCACCGCGCACCACGAAGCCCGGCGGACAGCCGGGGCTGGTGGCGTTGCTGTTGGTTCCGTTGGCGACCGCCGCCCCGCCGAGCGCGCCGACGCCCGCGCCGAGGATCGCCCCGCCCGCTCGATCGTGACGGCCGGCGACGCTGGAGCCGAGCAGCGCGCCTATCGCGCCGCCGATCACCGCGCCGGTACCGGTATTGGCGTGGGCCTTCACGCAATAGGCCTGCGCCCACTGCTGGGCATAAGCGGCATATTGCTGGTCCTGCGTCGCCTGCTGCGCGGCATCCGGCCCCGCCTGATAGCCGGGCGGCGGAGGCGGCAGCTGCGATCCGTCGTAGCCGGGCGGCGGAGGCGGAGGCGCCGCATATTGACCACCGGAATATTGACCACCGGAATATTGGCCATTCGGCGGGGGCGGATAATTGCCCTGCCCGGGCGGCGGCCCCTGATCGTCGCCTTGATAGCCACCCTGGTCGCCACCCTGACCGCCATTGTCGTAATAGCCGGCGGGCGGCGCCTGTCGGCTGTCATAGCCGGGCGGAGGCGCCTGATCGTCGTCATAGCCGCCCTGCTGCGACGGCGGCGGATAGGACTGCGCCTCGGCTGCCGTCATGCCCGTCTGCAGCAACACGGCCGCTGCGCCGACGAGCAGCAAGCGATGCGACACTTCACGCCTTACCATGATGAAACCCCGAAAAATCGACCCTGCGCGGCCATCTCTGCGCCAGCGCTACTGAACGCCGGCTGACCGTGACACCAGCGTTCACGTTGTCACAATGTGACAGATTGAACCGGTCACACCTCTACCAAACGTCACTCATCGTCCTTCAAACGGCGGAGCGATGGGCGCATCTCCCTTGTTCATGACGCGGCCCCTCGACGGGATCGCCCCAACGAACGGAGAGTTACGATGACCACCCAGACGATGATCCAGCCCGAACCCGCCCGCGCCCGCGCCGTCTTCTCGACCGAGGACTTCCAGCTGCTGCGCGAGGCCGTCGCTGCCCACCTGCGCACCGTCGCGGACAGCCCGGAGTCGGTCAAGTTCTCGAACCTCTACCACCGCCTCGGCCGTCTCGGCTGAAGCCGGCTTTCCCCCTTACCCAACGTCCCAGGAAGCATCATGACCTATCAGACCGAAATCGACACCACGAGCGCCCTCATCGAGCGCTTCAACGGCACCTGGGACGGCATCAGCCCCGAAGCGGTGGCGCGTATGAAGCTGCAGAACCGCTTCAACACCGGCCTCGACATCGCCAAATACACCGCGAAGATCATGCGCGCCGACATGGCCGCCTATGACGCCGATCCGGCCAATTACACCCAGTCTCTGGGTTGCTGGCACGGCTTCATCGGGCAGCAGAAGCTGATCTCGATCAAGAAGCATTTCGGCACCACCAAGGGCAAGTATCTCTATTTGTCCGGCTGGATGGTCGCGGCGCTGCGCTCGGATTTCGGTCCGCTGCCTGATCAGTCGATGCACGAGAAGACCAGCGTCCCCGCGCTGATCGAGGAGCTCTACACCTTCCTCAAGCAGGCCGACGCTCGTGAGCTGGGCCTGATCTTCCGCAATCTCGACAAGGCGCGCGCTGCTGGTGACAAGGCCAAGGAAGCCGAGCTGCTGTCGCAGATCGACAATTTCCAGACGCACGTCGTGCCGATCATCGCCGATATCGATGCGGGCTTCGGCAATGCCGAGGCGACCTACCTGCTCGCCAAGAAGATGATCGAGGCCGGCGCCTGCGCGCTGCAGATCGAGAACCAGGTCAGCGACGAGAAGCAGTGCGGCCACCAGGACGGCAAGGTCACCGTGCCGCACGAGGATTTCCTCGCGAAGGTCCGCGCCTGCCGCTACGCCTTCCTCGAACTCGGCGTCGACGACGGCATCATCGTCACCCGCACCGACTCGCTGGGCGCCGGCCTGACCAAGCAGATCGCCGTCTCGAACGAGCCGGGCGATATCGGCGACCAGTATAACAGCTTCCTCGATTGCGAGGAGATCGATCCGGCGACCGCGCGCAACGGCGATGTCATCCTCAATTGCGACGGCAAGTTGATGCGCCCCAAGGGCCTGCCCTCGAACCTGTTCCAGTTCCGGGCCGGCACCGGCGCGGATCGTGGCGTGCTCGATTGCATCACCTCGTTCCAGCACGGGGCCGACCTGCTGTGATTCGAGACGGAGAAGCCGCATATCGAGCAGATCGCCAGCATGGTCGATCGCATCCGCGAGGTGATCCCGAACGCGAAGCTGGTGTATAACAACAGCCCCAGCTTCAACTGGACGCTGAACTTCCGCCAGCAGGTGTTCGATGCGTGGGCCGAAGCCGGCAAGGACGTGTCGCAGTATGAGCGCGCCGCGCTGATGAGCGTGATCTACGACGCGACCGATCTGGCCAAGGAAGCCGACGAGAAGATCCGCACCTTCCAGAAGGACGCGGCGAAGCGCGCCGGCATCTTCCACCACCTGATCACGCTGCCGACCTACCACACGGCGGCGCTCAGCACCGACAATCTCGCCAAGGAGTATTTCGGCGAGGCGGGGATGCTGGGCTATGTCGCAGGCGTTCAGCGCAAGGAGATCCGCGAAGGGATCGCCTGCGTGAAGCACCAGAACATGTCGGGCTCCGACATCGGCGACGATCACAAGGAAGCCTTCGCCGGCGAAGCCGCGCTCAAGGCCGGTGGCGCCCACAACACGATGAACCAGTTCGCGTAAAGAACGAGCGGTCATCGGACAGCACCTCGGGAGAGGGTGCCAGCGGCCCGGGCGAGCTTGTCGCCCGGGCCGTTTGGCGCTTCGCGCCTTAGCGTATTGCATCACTAACACACTAGGCGTATCCTCCCGTTCAGGAGGAAACCGCTCATGTACAGCGAAGACGATCTGGAGGCCGCGATCGCGGCGGGTGTGGTGGACCGGCAGTCCATCGAGCGTATGCGTTCATTCCTGGCCCGCGCCAGCCGCACGGCGGCGGTGGACGAGGAGCATTTCCGGCTCATCACCGGCTTCAACGACATCTTCGTGTCGATCGCCTGCGTACTGCTGCTGGTGGCGCTCGGCTGGATCGGGCAGGCCATCCCGCTCGGCCTCGCCGAAGGGCCGCGGCCGCTCGGCGGGCTGTTCGTCGCGGTGGCGAGCTGGGCGCTGGCCGAACTGTTCACCGCGCGACGCCGCATGGCCCTGCCATCGATCCTGCTGCTGATCGGCTTCGTCGGCGGGCTCTTCGCGATGGTCGGCGGAACGCTCGCCGCCATGCTGGACACCGTCGACGCGCAGCGGCTCGACCGGACGATCGGCGCGCTGGTGATCGCCGGTTCCGCGCTCGTCGCGGGAGGCGGCGCCTGGGCGCACTGGCGGCGCTTCCACGTGCCGATCACGGTGGCGGCCGGCGCCGCGACCGGCGTGGCGGTGCTGCTCGCATTGATCGCATCGATCCTGCCGCACGCATCCGATCATATCGGCGTGCAGATCCCCGCCTTCGTCGCCGGACTGATGATCTTCGGCCTCGCGATGCGGTGGGACATGAGCGATCCGAAGCGGGAGACGCGTCGCGCCGACGTCGCCTTCTGGCTGCACCTGCTCGCCGCCCCGCTGATCGTGCACCCGGTCTTCGCGATGATGGGGCTGCTGCAGGGCGGCGTCGGTCTCGGCGGTGCGAGCGTGGTGGTCGCGCTCTATATCGTGCTGGGGCTGGTGGCGCTGGCGATCGACCGCCGCGCGCTGATGGTCTCGGCGCTGGCCTACGTGCTCTATGCTCTGTCCGAGCTGTTCCGGGAGTTCGGCGCGGTCAGCCTCAACATCGCGCTCACCGCGCTGATCCTCGGCTCCGCGTTGCTGATGCTGTCGGCTTACTGGACGAGCGTGCGCGCCGCCGTGCTCTCCGCTCTGCCGGAGGGGCTGCGCGCACGCCTGCCGGAAGCGCATCAGACGGCCGCACTCACGCCGCGTTCGGCCTGATTACAGGGAACCGGACCACCCGCGCAGGATTTGAACCCGCTGTCATGCGAATTGGGTTCAGGTCATGCGTGGGTGGCTTGTCTTAGCATCTGTCCTGTGGGCCGGCGCCGCCGAAGCGATGCCGCCCCAAACATCGCATCTTCCGCTTGCCAGCCGTTTCGACCTGACCCGCTTCGCCGTCCGCCCCGCGATGGATATCGGCCATCATGAGAGCGCGACCCGCTGGCTCACCGCCGATCTCACCCCGCCACCGGGGCCACCGCGTGATCCCGCGATGGTGAAATTCCGGGGCAAGAAAGTGAAGTTCCGGATGAGCTTCTAGTCTTCGACCAGCTTCATCAGCTTGCGCTCGACCGGCGCCAGCACCGGGCCCAATTCCTGCCCGCGCTTCAGCACCGCGCCATGCTCGCCGACGAGCGCCCACATGCCCTGCCGGTGGCGGAGTGCCGGACGCTTCTCGATACGGAACTCAGGCCGCTCCGCGGTGCGGCGGAAGGCGGAAAAGGTCGCCGCCTCACGCCCGAAGTCGATCGCGTAATCCTTCCAGTGCCCGGCCGCCACCATGCGGCCGTAGAGATCGAGGATGCGCATCAGTTCGGGCCGCTCGAAGGCGACCTGCCCCGGCCGCCCGCTCCCCGGAAAGGGTGTGACGACCGCGCTCACGCGCTCTCCCGATCGGGGGCGACGCGGGTGAGCTTGCCGCGCGCGTCATCGCGCTCGCGGATCAGTTCCTCGATCCGCTTGGAGAGCCTCTCGATCTCGCAGCGCATGATCTCCAGCTTCTGGCTGGCCGGATCGAACTGTTCACCGCAGGGCGTGCCGTAGGGCACGAAGCGCTGCGTCTCGGCGGCATCGACCAATGTCGGCTTGGCGGGGATACCGACCATCGTCGCGCCGGCCGGCACGTCGCGCGTGACGACCGCGTTGGCGCCGACCTTGGCCCCCTCGCCCACCGTCACCGGCCCCAGCACCTGCGCGCCCGATCCGATCACCGAACCGGCGAGCAGGGTCGGATGGCGCTTGCCGCCAACGCCGTCCACCGGGTTGGTGCCGCCCAGCGTGACATGCTGGTAGATGGTCACGTCGTCGCCGATCACCGCCGTCTCGCCGATCACCGACCAGCCATGATCGATGAACAGGTTGCGGCCGATCACCGCGCCGGGGTGGATGTCGTTGCCGGTGGTGAAGCGCGACCAGTGGTTCACCGCGCGCGCGAGGAAGAACATCCGCTGCCGGAACAGGCGATGCGCGATCTTGTGATAGAAGACGGACCACACGCCGGGGTAGAGCAGAATCTCCCAGCGCGACCGGGGCGCGGGATCGCGCGCCTTGATCGAATCCAGATAGGCGACCAACCGGCCGGGCATGGATGCAACTCCCCTTGTCCTTGCGCCCTATTTAGGACCGGACGGTAGAGATTGCGAGGGGGTGCCTCCTTATGGAAGCCCCCTGCCCGCTTATGGGACGATCAGAGCGTCGCGTGGACGGTCGCGACCGCCTTCACCACGGCACCGATGCGCGCTGCCGTCTGGATCACCTCGGACGGGACGCCGTGACCCTTCAGCACCTTCTCGTGGCTGTCGATGCACATGCCGCAGCCGTTCATCGCCGAGACGGCGAGGCTGAACAGCTCGAAATCGTCCTTCTCGATGCCCGGATTGCCGATCACGTTCATGCGCAGCTTGGCCGGCAGCGTGCCGTATTCGGGGTTCGAGGCGAGATGGACGAAGCGGTAATAGACGTTGTTCATCGCCATCACCGCCGCCGCCGCGCGCGCCGCGTTGGCGGCTTCGGCCGAGAGCTTGCCCTCCACCTCGGCCTCGGCGGCCTCGACGATCGGCTTGTAGCCGGTGCCGTGCGCGCAGGCGAGCAGCAGGCCATACTTGCGCTGATCGCCCAGCGTCTGGTCGCCGACCAGCGAACCGATGTTGAGGCGCAGATCCTTGGCGTAATCGGGCAGGGCTTCGGCGAAAGTCTTGAGCGACATGGAAATCTCCTGAGAAAAGCCTGGAATAGAAAGGGGCGCGCGAGACAGTATCCCGCGCGCCCCAGAGAGCGCGGCCGGTTCGGGGAGGGGGAGGAGCCCGGCCGCGCTAAGGGATTGAAGCTGTCGCTTACGCGGCCGGCTTCAGAACCTCTTCGCCCTGCGACCAGTTGCAGGGGCACAGTTCGTCGGTCTGCAGCGCGTCGAGGACGCGCAGCGCCTCGGCCGGGTTGCGGCCCTGGTTGAGGCCGTTCACCGTGACGTGCTGGATGACGTTGTGCGGATCGACGATGAAGGTCGCGCGGAAAGCCACGCCCTCCGGCTCCGCGACGATGCCGAGCGCGTTGGCCAGCTTCTTCGAATTGTCGGCGATCCACGGGAAGTCGCAGGCCGCCAGACGCTCGTCCGACTTGCGCCACGCGAAGTGGACGAAATCGGTGTCGGTCGAAGCGCCGATGAGGACGGCGTCGCGATCGGCGAAATCACCCTTCAGGTCGCCCATAGCCGATGATCTCGTCGGGCCAGATGAAGGTGAAATCCTTCGGCCAGAAGAACACGACCTCCCACTTGCCGCCGGTGTCGCCGGTGTCGATCGTCTCGCCGTTCGGGAGGGCGTCGACGCCCTGCTGCACGGGGAGGGTGAGGGCCGGGAACTTGTCGCCAACGGTCAGCATATGTCTGGTCTCCCAAATGGGCACCCGCCGTGTGCAGGTGCGAAACTTTCGATGCCGCCCTGCAGCATTGCCATGGATAGGGCAAATCGATTATTCTTCTGCCCATGATCGAAAAAGCCGCTCTATGAGCACCTACCTCCCCACGCTGAAGCAGCTCCAATATCTCGTGGCGTTGCAGGAGCATGGCCATTTCGGCAATGCCGCCGAAGCCTGCTTCGTCACGCAATCCACGCTGTCAGCCGGGCTTCGCGAGCTGGAATCGCTGCTCGGCCTGACGCTGGTCGAGCGCACCCGCAGGGTCGTCCGCTTCACCCCCGTGGGCGAGCGGATCGCGACGCAGGCGCGGCGCGTGCTGGCCGAGGCGGACGTGCTGACCGATCTCGCGCGTGCAGCAGGAAAGCCGCTTTCCGGCGAGCTGCGCATGGGCGTGATCCCCACCATCGCCCCCTTCCTGCTGCCCCGCCTGCTGCCCAAGCTGCGTGCCGAATGGCCCGACCTGAAGCTCTACCTGCGCGAAGAGGTGACGGCGTCGGCCTGCGATTCGCTCCAGCGCGGACGGCTCGACTGCGTACTGCTCGCCCTCCCCTATCGCTGTGGCGACGTGGAATCGGCCGATCTGTTCGAGGACAAGCTCTTCTTCGCCTTTCCCGAGGCACAGAAGGCGGAGTTCGCCACCCGCGTGCCGCCCGAGGCGATCGACGAGCGCGAGTTGCTGCTGCTCGAGGACGGACATTGCCTGAAGGACCATGCGCTCGCTGCCTGCAACCGGCCGGAACTGGGCGCGGAGGCCGCGATGCTCGGCACCTCGCTGCACACTTTGGTGCAGATGGTGGACAACGGGCTCGGCGTCACGCTGCTGCCGGAAATGGCGATCGAGGCCGGCATCCTGAACGGCACCGGCGTGCAGGCCCGCCCGCTCGACGCCGAGAAGCCGAGCCGACGCATTGCGCTGGCGTGGCGCAAGGGCAGCCCGCGCGCGAAGGAATTCGAGCTGCTGGCGGCGGCACTGAAGAAAGCCGCCTGATCCTCCTCCCTCACTAGAGGAAGAGGATGATGATGATCAGGGCTTACCATGCTCCGCGCTGGCGTCCCACTCGGCCGCCGCGACATCGTCCTCCGCGCGCGCCTCGACCCAGCGGGCGGAGCCATCCGCGAACAGCTCCTGCTTCCACAGCGGCGCCTTGGTCTTGGCCCAGTCGATCAGGAAGGCGCAGGCCTCCAGCGCTGAAGCCCGGTGCCGGGACGCGGTGCCGACCAGTACGATCCGGTCGCCCACCGCCAGCGTGCCGTGGCGATGGATCAGCGTGCAGCCGAGCAGCGACCAGCGCGCCATCGCCTCCGCCGCGATCGATTCCAGCGCGCGGAGCGTCATGCCGGGATAGGCTTCGAGGCGGAGCGCGGTCAGCCCGTCGCCGCCGCGCACCACGCCGGTGAAGCTCGCCACCCCGCCGCCGCCCAGCGCCTCCAGCCGCGCCAGTTCTGCCGCGACGTCGAAATCGTCTTCCTGCGCGGCGACGCGGGTGCTCATCCGCCGGTGACCGGCGGGAACAGGGCGATCTCCCCTACTCCGGCGATCGGCGTGGAGAGCGGCGCGAAGGTTTGGTCCACCGCCGCGCGCAGCCTTGCCGGATCGGCGAACGCCTCGGCATAGCCCCCGCCCCGCGTCGCCAGCCACGCGACCAGCGCGGCGACATCCGTCACCGCGGCCGGCGGATCGACCGCCTCGCCGTCCTTGCCGATCGCCTCGCGCACCCAGGCAAAATAGAGCAATCGAATCATCGTCAGTCCATGTGCTTCA